>JAICQI010000681.1 GCA_025937955.1 Pyrinomonadaceae bacterium | reverse complement strand
GGCAATGCAACTGCCGGAGTAGTCATTAACCCCGGCCAGGAGTCTCCAAACCGCTTATTGTTTACGAATTACTGAGATGTCAGCAGCGGGGGCAAGCCCCCCTTCCAGACGTGTTAAGTCCGATAACACTACTAAAAGAGAACAAGTCAGGAAGGGTGGCTTGCCCCCGCTGTTTGAGTTCTATTGATCAAAATTTGTTTTTGGGAAGTGGTATTTGCTTTCCAATTATGCGCACTGTACGTGACGTTCAACCCTATAACTGCGCGAGCGCGTTTTTCGCGAGAGCGTAGGTCGGATCGATGGCGAGTGCTCGCTGGAAGCAGGCACGAGCGTTGTCGTTGTCGCCGGCCATCAGGTAGGCGTTGCCGCGACCGAAGTGGTTCTTGGCATAGTTCGGATCTGCCTTGATGCCTTCGTCGAATGCAGCAGCAGCGCCATCCCAATCTTCAAGCATCCCCAAGAGGCTGCCGAGATTGTTCCAGGCGATTGCATTTCTCGGATTGAGGCTGGTGGCATTGCGAAAAGCCGTTATGGCATTTTCGATATCCTGAAGCCGAATGAAACATTGGCCCAGATTGTGCCAGGTTGTCGAGTCAGTCTCGTTGATCTCAAGAGCAGCCAGGAATTTCTCTGCCGCGGCGCCAAAGTCACCGGCACGCATAAGCTGGGTTCCCTCATCGGCCAGGGCGATTCCTTTAACACGATTCTCATCTGCCATAACGAACCTCCATTGTTTCAGAGTCTCCAGTCTCCATGAAGAAAAAAGCCAGCCCAGTGTCTCTCCTCGCTGAACGGGTGCGCGCTGTAATCAATCGGCTCACCCCCCAGCAAAATCTGTAATTCGACTTGCTCAATCTGATCCCGAATAGAATCCGTCTGCCCGGCAAACGCAGCAGGCGAGGTATCGATCAGGTTTTGGATGTTGTGATAACGCTGCAACGCCTCCTGCAGATCACCAGCCATCGTGACCCATTCAGCGCCTTCGATAAGCAAATCCAACTGGCCATGAATGTCGGATCGGGCGGCGCATTGCTCGGCACTGACATCGCAACGAGCAACCAGATCCTTGATCGTCAAATCATGCACATAGCGTTGCCCCGCTCGCACCGCATTCGCTTTATTCCCGGCTCCTTCGGCGATCATTCGACGTAGTTCTTCGTAGCTGCGTTCAATTATCAGATAAGTAGAGAAATCATCGAGTGGCCAATAAGACAACAGCACCGACGAGGCGCCGGCATATAACAGCGAACGCGTCAGACCCAGCACTTCGTCTGACGCCTCTACGGCGCCAAAACCTGCGTTGCACGCGCTGATAGTCACCAGCGCAGCGTGCAATCTGTGCCGCACAATTTCGCCGGCAGTCAGCATGTCCGGCTCGTTGTTTTGACTGATACGATCAGGCGCCAGAAACACGCCCGACTGCGAAGCGTCATCGGCTCCCGCTTGACCGTGACATGCCAGGTGCAAAATGTCGACGGCCTAATGTTTATCAATCTCCACGAAGAGTCGTTGCTTAGTTGCCATTCTCTCCAGCAGAGATTCACCATTGAAAGCTTCGGCTACCCTTTCGGCTTCGAGTCGTGCATATCTGAGATCTTGAGTGGGATCTCCAATCGATATGACAGGCTTGCCGTCAAGTCTTGGACCACGACGACAAACAGGCAGGGTGGAGGCACTGGGCGTGTAGCAGACAGGGTTGCGAAAACCCAGGAAGCCTTCCTTCGTTGGGAGTGCGTGGAACGGCAAATAGTGCAAAATATTGTGAGGAACAATCCAGACCACTTCGTCTTCAGCACTGTGCTCAACAATCGGCTCGACCAGCGATCGCAACGCCTCTCCGGCTTCGCTTTCGCCTCCTTCGAGAATGCCTTTGAAGTAGTCGAGAGTTTCGGAAACAACAGGCTCCAGTGGGAAACCAGTGATCGACGGATCGCCGCCCTTCGCGTCGGCGATGAATACATGACCTTCGTCACGGCCACAGAAGAATTGTGCCAGGATGGCCACTGTTTATTCCTTGAGCAAACTGACTAGCTCATCAAAGTCCATCACCGTTCCGGATGGCGTACTCGCCGCGTCTCTCAAGCTTTGCTCTTTTTGCTGGAGATCATGCTCTCGCTGGCTGAGCGCATCTCGTAGTGCAGGGAAGTCACGCTTCACGAACGAACTAGCAATGAGCAAGTCGTGAAACTTTGGTTCCAATAGTCCGGTCAGCTGGGCGACTGCCTCCGTTCTCAGTGTCGCGCCGGCATCGTTGCTCGTATCGCGGTTGATCTCCTGCTCAACGATCCGGGTCGCTCGCTCGACGGTTTCGAGATCGTCGACCAACACCGCGTGTTCCGGTGACAAAGCTGCTTGTCCATAGAGTTCGTCGAGCAAAGTTCTTGCTTTCGATAGCTCGAGTGTGCGCCAAGCCAGTTGGACCTGGCCGGTCTCCGCGTACGCCTTAACTGCAAGCGAAAATAAGTTCGCCTGTAGACCTTGCCATGCCCGGCGCTTAGCGGGATCCTGGATTTCGGCTCTCCGCCCTTCAATGATGAATATTGCTTTCTCAATCGCTTTCAAAGCTTCGTGGTACGTGCCTTCTGCTATGTCTATCCCTGCGCTGACGACGTAATAGGAGAGTCGATCACGATCTGAAAGCGATTCGTGCTCGATATTGAGATCTTGGATTACCTGCCGGGCTTCGCGCTGCCGACCGGTATGGAGCAAGCTGGCGGCGTATTGTACGTAAGGACCAATTCCAACCCCGCGCGACGTCTTGTCTATAATTGCGAGCGCACGTTCATAAGTATCACGGGCCAACTCGGATTCTCCTTTAACGTCGTGTATCAATCCTCGCGTATAAAGGACATCGAAGGAGTAGTTTGTTTCTGTTGCGTGCGTTTGCAGCAAGTCGAGAAGATGGAGCGCCTCATCATAACGGCCTCCATCACGAAGGATTCCAACAATCCAGAGAACCTCGGCGACGCCGAAGACCCGACCGAGATACAGCGGCAAATTATCAAGGACGGGCTTTAGCACGTCTACATTGTTTAGGGCGCCTCCCAAGTCACCCAGGCGATGCAGGTAATTAGCTTGGAGCAATACCAGCCGCAATTCATCATATGCTGCGTGATCGTAAATCCAATGGTATTCAACTTCTCGACCCAACGTCGGCCGTTCATACAATCCCCGGTTGGCAATCATCTGATTGTATTGTTCCAAAACATCGCGACTCAACGGCGCATTAATGAGAAATTTAAGCTGACCCGCGCGTTGCAGATGTTCTTCGACCTTGTCGAAATCGAGAAGTTGAAGATACACGTCCGCTAAGCGGATGTTGGTGCGGCATGCCATGATCTCAAACCCGCCGCTCTGGTAGAGTCTCATGGTCTCGTTCCAAGCTAGCGCACACTGTTCCCACTGTCGCTTATAGCCGAAGGTATTGGCGTCCCATTGTCGACTGAGTGCCGGCTCGAGCTCCGGAAACACTTTGAACAGATCTCCTTCCGGGCTTCCGCCGGCGGAAAAGATCTCATTCATTTCTGAATTCGCAGCGGCCCGCTCGACCAGCCACTTGATCACACGGCGGGCTTCGTCGTGATCGGGATTTAGTTTTACCGCGCTATAGAGATCATCGAGTGACTCCCGGATGTGTCTCATAAGGCGCGAACTGTTCCAATCCTCCTGTCCTGGTTTAATGCCAAACGTGACGCGTGCAAGCGCGCG
>JAICQI010000940.1 GCA_025937955.1 Pyrinomonadaceae bacterium | reverse complement strand
TTCGGCGGCCTGCTCACCGCCTTGACCGCCCGCGAGGGCTTCATGCTGGGGCGGTAGAAGAGAAGTTGGGGGGCGGGGGCGGTGGCTGTTAACGCCCTCGTGTTGGAATTCTTCTCTTCTTTGGTCCACGTTTGTCCCTGTGTAGTCATCTCCAGACGACCTACACTCCCGCCCCAGTTCTTTTCCCAGCTCGCCAACTGAGCTTCAGTAAGCTTCTGGGCCTTGTCAGTGATCTGCACTCCTTCGAGCGGCGTTGGCGTAACCAGCACGCTCAACACTTCCGCAACGTGATCGGGCCGGCTCTTCTTCATCGTGAAAAACGGTGGACTGTCGTCCTGCGCGGGAATCTCGAGCAACCGTCCCGCGGCGACCTTGTTATCTCCGGCTGACGTTCGCGTGGTCGGGAAGATCAAGTAAGGCTCGCCGAGCGTGCCATCCGCATACTGCTCGCGATCGATCACGTAGAGATAACCTGTACGCACTGCTTCGACACTGATTCGCAGCCGATCTCCCTGGACCAGTCTCGTATTTGCCGATATGCGCTCCGGCACCCATTCCTTGACCGCGTTATCGTCGTGAACAATCAAGCGCTCGCCCGAATCGGATCGATTCGCAGGACGCAGGCGCCAGATAGTCACGCCGACGACCGTGTCAGGCACGACGTTATCCACCGGCACATTCGGCGTGGCGACACGATAGGCTCCGCGGCGCCGGTGCGCGCTCTTCTTGTTTTTAGCAGAACCGATGAAGGCGGTATCCCAAAGTTTGCGCGTGGCATCCTCCGGTTTCTGGGCCAGCACGACCAGGGCCATCAGGACCAGCAGTACACAACCGACAAAGACTCTCATAACAAACTCCTTGTTACGCACTGTTCTCATCTATTAACGCGAGAATTCCTTCCGAAAACCACCATGCGTGATCCGCATTCATCCGCGAAATCTGCGGCTTAATTCCATTCCCCTTGCATCACAAATGGAGCCCAGTAGTAAGGCGACTGCCATTTTTTGCTGCGCAGCATCTCGATCTGCGCCGCCCGCAAGGCAGCGGCGGGCGTTTTATTGCCCCTTAACATTCCCAAATAGAGACGCTGCATCAACGAAGCGGTCGCTTTGTCGTTCACATTCCACAAACTGACCACTACGCGGCGCGCACCGGCGTACATGAATCCACGCGTCAAACCCTCGAGACCTTCGCCTCTCACTTCTTTCCCTAACCCGGTTTCACACGCGCTCAGCACGACTAACTCTGCCGGCAACTTGAGATTGTAAATATCGTGCGCGCGCAGGAAGCCGTCCTGCGGCTTACCCTGCTCGTCGATCATCGAAAGCACGATGGCGGAAAGACCTGCGCGCGTCGTGTCGAGATAGCCATGAGTCGCAAAATGAACATAACGATACTGGCTCAACTCTCCACTCGTCGCGAGCGCTCGATTTGCACGAAAGTCGATTGCCTTGAAGTTCGATCCCGCAGGTGCAACCGCGAGAATCTGCTCGGCCTCCTGGCGCGTGAAGGGTAAGCGTCGAATTGCAAGTTGTCCGGTCGTCGGGCCACCGGACAAGTGCTCGAGAATCCGCGTATCGTTCGCGCTGCTCGCAGAGGCGTGTGCGACATCCTTTGCCTGACCACTACTTCTAAACCGCACATCCGCGACCGAAAACACCGGATCAGCCACCACCGCAATGCCTTTGGGCGCCGGCTGGCGATTGGCCAAGGTCTGACGCTGAATCGCCAAAGCTGAAGCCGAAGGAAGACTCACAATTTCGTGATCGACGACGAGAGGCTGCGATCCTTTTACTGACAACGCTGCGAACGGCACATACTGCAACGCTCCATCCGCAATCACCACCAGGCGCTTGGTTCCCAACTCCGCAGTCGCAGGCGCGATAATCATCCGCGCCAGCTCACTGCCGGTTTTCTGGAACTGCTCATCGGCGGCCGCGATTCTTGCTTGTCGTTGTGCCGGAGTTTCCAACGGCTTTACGACACTGCGCGCACC
>JAICQI010000466.1 GCA_025937955.1 Pyrinomonadaceae bacterium | reverse complement strand
TGGCCTGATGATGAGCTCACTTTGTCCAATCGAGTTCGTTCATTAATGGCAGTGGCAGAATCGACGAATGAGGACATCGAGGCCGCTTACAATGCTTTTGCAAGAGTCCACGACGGCCAGACTTCGTATTCAATTCCTCCGCTTGAAAATACTGTAGCCCGTTTCTATCTCAAGCGTGGGTTCCACCTTGAAGCAGTTCTGGCGATTCTCCAAAAAGGCATTGATGAAATCGATCGACTCGAAAAGCATCGTAATCCTTCCGACGTTTTCCCGCGCAACGAAGAAGCGGAAGGCGCCAATTCCAGGTTTATCCGCATGGACAGCTGGCCGATGATGGCTGAGGCGTATGCCCGATTGAAGCAACCGGACAAAGCGCACGAAGTGCTTGCTAAACTAGCCGAGCTGGTCAAGCCGAAGGAGTCGAGTAAGAAGGATTCCCAGGCAAGGAACTATGCTTACGGTCAAACAGTTTACTGGCAGACTGCCGGCAAAGTTGCCGAGATCGAGCAGCGGAAGCTCGATGCTTTAATGGCTTATCAGACCGCGCTCTTCTTTCAAAGCAAGCGTTCAACGCCAGCGTCAGGCAAGAAAGATGAATTGACCGAAACCACCGAACGCCTGTGGAAAGAACTAGGTGGCACCGATCAAGGAATGACTGCTTTTCTGGCGCGCAACGAGATTTCAAAGAGCAAGTTGGAGACTGCTGAAGTCGCAAGCTGGGACACGAAGAACACGCCTCTCAATGCTTTTGAGCTCACCGATTTGAAGGGCCGGAACTGGTCGCTGGCAGATCTAAAGGGCAAAGTGGCATTCATTAATGTGTGGGCAACCTGGTGCGGGCCTTGTCTTGCTGAATTGCCGTACGTACAAAAGCTCGATCAAAACCTGAAGGGCAGGAACGACGTAGTGGTCCTGACACTGAACACTGACGAAGAAGTCGGTAAAGTGGAGCCATTCATGAAAGAAAATAAGTACTCGTTTCCCGTACTCCTGGGCCAGGCTTACGCCGACGGCATTGGCGTTAACAGTATCCCGCGCAACTGGGTGATCAGTGCTGATGGCAAGCTCATGTTTGAAGGGATCGGTTTCGGCGGCGATGGCGATGAATGGATGAAAAAGGCGGTCGAGCTGATAGAGAAAGTGAAAGGCACGCCTTAGGATGGTAAGTCGTCTACGTCGTCGTCACTGGCAGGCGTGGATGGTTATGTGTGGCGCGCTGGCAATCCATATTGCCGATGAGGCTTTGACGGGTTGGCTGAACTGGTACAACCCGACTGTTCGTGCAATACACGAGCAGTATCAACTCGTTTTATTACCAATCTTACTGCCGGTCTTCACTTTCAAGATTTGGCTCTCGCTGCTGATCTTTGCGGTCGTTTCGTTGAGCGCTGCGTCTTATTTTGTTTGGACGGGAAGATGGGCCATGCGTCCTATCTCGCATGTGTTCGCCGTCTTCATGCTCGTAAACGGATTAGTCCACATCGCCCATTCAATTTACATGCGAGAGTTCATGCCTGGCGTGTATACCTCACCGCTTCTGATAGCAGCATCAATACCTTTGATTGCCTACACGAGGGCTTATCAGCGCGAGCGAGCGAACTCGACCCGCGCCTGATAACCCCTGTAATGACCCGAAGAGAAGATTACTGCTTGATTGAGATTACGCCCTCGCCCTTAAGAAAGGTGGCGAATTCGTAAGTTTGAATTTGATGAACTTTACAGCTTTTGAGTGTTCCCGGAATTATGTTAGGCGAGGGTATTCCCACGTCGTCCTTTCGCTCCGCGTCGGTGGCCCACCAACTCAAGAACGCTCCACGATCGCCTGGAACTTCCGCGTCCTGAGGTATCCATCCACCCGGCTCGGGGGTGCAGAATGACCAGACGAACTTATCAGGGACTTCCACTCCGTCGTTGTCTTCGATTACAAGCTGCACCCATTTACCGATGTAGCTGCGATAACTGGAATCGCGTATCACGCCGTTAATTATGGCCCTGTTTTTCTCGATCGTCATCGCATCGAATTCGGCCTTCATGGAAAATGGCACTGGCTCGTCCTTGGGAGGCTCTCCAGTACCGTCAACGTCCTGAAACTCGATCTTGGCTTCGTCGGTGAAATCCATGAAACCCGTAGTAGTGCGCTCGTCCGTGCGAGCGTCGAACTCGAAAGCTTTTAACAACTCATCTTCCATGAAGAATTTGAATTTACCGCTGGCAGCTCCGGACTGTGCGGAGGCAATTGAAGGGGTGGCGAGAAAAACGAGGGACAGTACGAAAATGAAGGGACCTACTTTTTTAAGCATGCGAAACTCCTCAAATGATTTTGACTCTCTGAATCGCACCAGGACGTACTTCGGAATTGTCATCCGTGGGGGAGGGACGAAAACGAGGGCAGCCTTTATAACACAAAGATTGTTGAGTTGTACATGAAATGGCGCATCGTATCGGGACCGTACAGCAATGACTTAGAACATTTCATTTCCGAACCTGATGCGGCCCACAAATGCTTCTGTGCGGAGGGGTACCCGGCTTGCATTTTCTATTGGCGTGAATACAACACTAATCAAAATTCTTCTGAGCGTCCTGCTCGTAGCGTGCTGCGCCACGGCAGTAGCTCAAACGCAAACAACCGCCACGTTAGCACCGGCTGATAAGCAGATTGCCGAAAGCTTCGAGAAACGCGTGAAGGAGTACGCGAAGCTGCGTGAGAATCTGGAAGAACAACTGCCGAAGCTTTCCACAGAAGCAAAGCCTGAAGAAATCCAGACACACAAGCAGCGGTTCCAGGATCGCGTGAGAGCGGCACGCGCCGGAGCAAAGCACGGTGAGATCTTTACGCCTGAAGCACAAGCGCTGATCCGGCGGATCATAAAGGACGAGTTCAAGGGAAAAGAGAGGGCGGAGTTTCGCGACACCGTGTTGAAGGAAGCCGACACAAAAGGCGTGGCGCTGCGAGTTAACTATCCGTATCCCGAATCAGGAGAGTTGTTGGAGATGCCGCCTACGCTCTTATTGCGACTGCCGCAACTTCCCAAACAGGTGAGATACCGTTTTGTGGGCCGAAACTTTTTGTTGGTGGATCGTGAGAATGGTCTGATCGTCGATTACATGACCAATGCATTGCCGTAGAAAATCCCTGGAGGTTTTATTCATGAAGCGCGCATTTGTTTCGTTAATTCTGGCAATCGTTTTTTCTCTCAGCAATGCTTACGGACAGAGTCCGAAACTCACACTGCCCAATAAAGACAATAGCGTTAGATTCCTGGTGATCGGCGATACGGGAACCGGGACTGGGCAGCAACAAGAGCTCGCCAACGTAATGCTTCGTTACCGGCAGGTCTTTCCGTTTGAGTTTGTGCTGATGCTCGGCGACAACATGTACGGCGGCGAAAAAGCCGCCGACTACAAAGTGAAATTCGAGAACGTCTACAAACCTTTATTGGACCAGAAGATAAAGTTTTATGCGGCGCTTGGTAATCACGATGAGTCGAACCAGCGCTTTTACGAATTCTTCAACATGGAAGGGCAGGAGTATTACCGGTTCAAGAAAGGTGACGTCAGCTTCTATTCGTTGAATAGCAATTACATGGATAAGAAGCAGGTCGACTGGCTAAACGACAAGCTTGCAGCCGACACCGCTCCCTGGAAGATCACGTTCTTTCATCACCCGCCGTATTCGTCAGGCGGCAAGCACGGCTCAGACAAGAAGCTGCGGGAGATTGTTGAGCCGATATTTTTGAAGTATGGCGTGAATGTCGTCTTTGCGGGTCACGAACACTTTTACGAACGCATCAAGCCGCAAAAAGGCATTTACTACTTCATCTCAGGATCGGGTGGTAAGTTGCGAAAGGGCGATGTGAAGGCGGGATCTTCATTGACGGCAAAAGCCTTCGACCGCGACATGTCGTTCATGCTAGTGGAAATCAACGGCGACCAGATGCATTTCCAAGTCATCTCGCGCACGAACGAAACCGTCGATTCCGGCGTCGTGGTCCACCAGCGCCATAAAACGTAAGTTGGGCCACAAAAAGGCACAAAAGCACAAAATTAGATCGTTTTCATTTTGTGACTTTTGTGCCTTTTTGTGGCCATACCCGTATTGACATTTACGATAGGGCGGGACTATCGTCAGGGCGTTTTCGTCCGGCTGGATCTCATCAGCCTTCGCTCATCAGAAAAGGACAAACCCAATGCGATTCAAATCCCCCAACTCCTCCTCGTATCAGATCTTCGCTATCACCGGCATCAATACAATTTCGTTCGGAATCAAGGTTGGCAAAAAGGCCAGAACAGGACTGCTGGGTTTTGCCGTCGAACGAATCGATCCGGAAGCCGACGAGCGCTATACGATGCCCGGGTTCAAAGTTTTCAAGTCAATAATTCCCAGACCCAACCAGGATACCCATGTGTCCACGTGGGACCACCCGGTCCAAAGCCTGGCGGTTTTCTATTGCATTGCCTGTGAGAGACGGACAATTAGACGAAGACACAATGGAAGCGATCCTTGCGGCGCATCCTTACTGGCAATTCATTAGATCGCGATCGCGACTGGAAAAACATGCTTGATAAAGAAGCCGACAAACGCCTTGATGAACTCGCTAAAGTCTCTGCCGCACTCGAATTTTGCGCATGGAGACTGAATGTAGAAATCCCGCAATTGGTGGGAGAACGATGTCTAGCAAAAGAGGGCATTACAGAATTCCGTAACGCCCTTTCTTTTGGAAATGGAGAAGACGATGACCCGAGACCCCCAAAATCTATCCACTGAGGAACGAGCTATTCTCAATAAAGCAAGAAAGGTCAGAAACAAAGCATATGCTCGCTATTCTGAATACCTAGTGGGCGCTGCAATCAAGGACGAACACGACAAGGTGCATGTGGGTTGTAACGTTGAGAATAAGGCATACACCGGGACTCACGCTGAACGCAGTGCCATAAGTGCTCTAATTGCTTCGGGCGCAAGACAAATTAAATTCGTCACGCTTGTTACTCGGGATGGTATGACTCCATGTGGAGATTGTCGCCAACACATCTGGGAATTCTGTTCAGGGAATGCAGACGTTCCAGTGTTATGCGAAAGTGAAGACGGAAAGCTGGAGAGATTCACAATCGGCGAACTACTACCCCATGTGTTTGAATTCGAATCTCCTGTACAAGAATGAACGGAAGGCTTTTTAGGCAACCTCACAACTTCTTGGGCAAACAGG
>JAICQI010000017.1 GCA_025937955.1 Pyrinomonadaceae bacterium | reverse complement strand
TGGTCAGGAAATCTTTTGCGCCAGAACGCGATCAAGGTAAATCGCCAGCGTCCTATTTCCCCCTGGCTGCATGAGAGTCAATTCAGGGCGATAGCCTAAGCTGCGGCTAAATACATTCAGGTATTTTCGTTAATTTTCGGTTACGATGTTCGCCTGCATTCATGCCCAACAAGTCCCGGCAGAGCTCTCTCTAACGGAGTTTGCCTATGGCTTCTCGCCCATCGTGGAAGAAGTTCGGGGCGGGATGGTCGTGATCGATGTCGAGGGGTGTGAGTTGTTGTTTGGGTCCGCTTATCAACTCGCTAACGAAGTGGTGCAGCGGGCCCAAAAACCCCGGACAGAGGGTGGCGTGGAGGGCACGGTTAGCGTTAGCGTGGCCGCTAATCCTGATGCCGCGATCCACGCCGCCACTTACTTGAAAGGCATAACCTTCGTTTCACCCGGCGAGGAACTAACCTGCCTGGGAGAATTTCCCCTCGACCGCCTCGATCATTCCCTCATCGAAGTGGAGAAAAAAGTTGCTGATGAGATCCTGGAGACATTAAAGCTCTGGGGCATTCGCACGTTTGCCGAGCTCGCCTCACTTCCTGTCGAAGGTGTTTCCGAACGCCTGGGGCAGGCGGGGTTAAAGCTTCAGCAACTCGCTGCCGGCAAAACCGAGCGGCACTTGAAGGTCAAACAACCGGCACCTGTTTTTGCCCAATCACTCGAGCTCGAACACGCTGTTGCCGAGCTCGAGCCACTCTCATTTATTTTCGCGCGGCTGTTGCACCAGCTCTGCGCGACGTTGAATGCTTACGCGCTGGCGACGAACGAGTTGTGTGTGAGTATGCAACTGGAAGATCAGACGACTCACGAGCGCAAATTGTCTTTGCCTTACCCGATGCGCGATCACAAAGTGTTTCTGAAGTTGTTATTGCTCGACGCGGAAATGCATCCGCCGCAGGCGGCCGTGAGAGCGGTTTCAATTAACTGTGAGCCGGTGAAGCCGCGTGTGTTGCAGAACGGATTGTTTGTGCCACTCGCGCCCGCGCCGGACAAGCTGGAGCTCACGCTTGCAAGACTCGCGAAACTTGTAGGAGAGGAAAATGTTGGTTCTCCAACTTTGCTCGATACTCATCGACCCGATGCGTTCAGTCTGAAGCATTTCACTCTCTCCGATATGAAATCCGATCGTCGCAAGCGCCGCAAGATCGGCAAGCGGAAATTGGCGATTGCAGAGCAACCGTGTCTTGGCTTTCGAATGTTTCGGCCGCCGCTGCGAGCGATAGTCCAGGCTGAACAGGGTTGGCCCACACAGATCAGCGCCTGGGGTAAGCAGCGTAGTGTTTACGGAAAAGTCGTGCACCTCGCTGGACCATGGAGAACTACCGGTGATTGGTGGCGTGACGATCGCTGGGCGCGAGACGAATGGGACGTGATGCTCGAGCGGGCCGGACAGCAAACGCTTTATCGCGTCTATCGCGAACTCAAAACCGAGAACTGGTATGTGGAAGGTAACTACGATTGAGCCGCAAAAAGGCACAAAAGGCACAAAATAATAATTAATCAGATTTTGCTTTTCTGTTTTGTGGCTTTTGTGCCTTTTTTCGGCCACTATGTCTTACGTTGAGCTACATGCGCGGTCGGCTTTTAGTTTTCTGGAAGGTGCTTCTCTGCCTGAAGAGTTGATTGCTGCCGGCGTTGAATTGCAGATGCCGGCGATGGCGCTGCTCGATCGCGATGGAGTTTATGGCGCTCCGCGGTTTCATCTCTCAGCGAAGAGGAATGGAATCAAGGCCCACATCGGCGCCGAGATCACCGTTCGCCAACCAAAGATCAAAGATCAAATCTGCTCGATTCCCGTCCTGGTCCGTAACCGTACTGGTTACCAAAACCTCTGCCGTCTAACTACCTTGATGAAGTTGCGCGTGCCGAAACACGCAAAACCAGGTGAATGCGCAGTCACCTCTGACGAGTTGGCAGCGCATGCCGCCGGCCTGGTTTGTTTGACCGGCGGATTTGATGGGCCGATTGCGCGCGCCATCAACCCCAGAGACACAAACAACGCACAGAACGCCCAACTCGCAACCGAATGGTTAATCGAACTATTCGGCAAGAAAAACGTCTACGCGGAACTGCAGCGTCATTTCGATCGCGAAGAAGAAGCACGCAATCAGTTAGTGATCGAGATTGCCCGGCGTAATCGCCTGCCGCTGCTCGCCACCAACGGCGTGTGTCACGCGAACCCCATGCGTCGAGAAGTCTCTGACGTCTTCACTTGCATCCGCAATCACGTGCGTTTGGAAACTGCCGGACGCCTGCTGGCCCAAAACTCCGAAACGTACGTCAAATCCGGTGCGGTGATGCAGAAGCTCTTCGCGGATTTGCCGGAAGCAATCGCGAACACCTCCGAACTTTCTTCACGACTGAAGTTCACGCTCGAAGATCTGGGCTACGAGTTTCCGAAATATCCCGTGCCGCCCGGCGAAACCATGGCCTCCTTCCTGCGCAAACGCACGGAAGAAGGCGCCCGCGCGCGTTACACCGGCATCAATCACGCGCCCACTTACGAGCGCGCGCACCCGCAGCTCGAGCGCGAGTTGAAGTTGATTGAAAAGCTCAAGCTCGAAGGCTATTTCCTGATTGTTTGGGACATCGTTCAGTTTTGTCGCCGCGAAGGCATCCTGGTCCAGGGGCGAGGCTCGGCGGCAAACAGCGCGGTCTGTTACTCACTCGGAATCACAGCCGTGGATCCCATCAGCATGGAATTACTGTTCGAACGATTTCTGACCGAAGAACGAGGCGAGTGGCCTGACATCGATCTAGACTTGCCGAGCGGAGAGAAACGCGAGAAAGCAATTCAATACGTTTACGAGCGCTACGGAAAACTCGGCGCCGCAATGACCGCCAACGTCATCACTTATCGGGGGCGCTCGGCAGCGCGCGAAGTGGGCAAGGCACTGGACTTCGACGAGGAAACGCTTTCACGTCTCTCCGCACTGGTCAATACGTGGGAATGGAAAGATCCAAAAGATTCCAGCGAGCGCCAGTTTCGCGATGCCGGACTGGATCTGCAGCAGCCACGAATCAAAAAGTTTTTTGAGCTTTATCAGATGGTCCAGGATCTACCGCGCCACCTCGGACAGCACTCAGGCGGCATGGTGATTTGCCAGGGACAGCTCGATTCGATCGTGCCGCTCGAGCCTGCCGCCATGCCCGGGCGCGTCGTGGTCCAATGGGACAAGGAAGACTGCGCCGATCTGGGTTTGATCAAAGTCGACCTGCTGGGTCTCGGCATGCTGGCGGTGGTGGAAGATTCGATCCAGTTGATTCGCGACTCGTATGGCGAAGAACTGGATCTGGCGCACCTGCCGCAGAACGACCCGAAAGTTTATGAGGCACTGCAAAAGGCGGACACCATCGGCATGTTTCAAGTGGAGAGTCGCGCGCAGATGTCCTGCCTGCCGCGACTGCGGCCGGAGAAGTTTTACGACATCGTGGTCCAGGTCGCGATCATTCGTCCCGGACCAATCGTGGGAAACATGGTCCATCCTTATCTCAAGCGCCGGCAGGGCAGGGAAGTGGTGACTTATGCGCACCCGTGCCTGGAGCCAATCCTTGCACGGACACTCGGAGTGCCGTTGTTTCAGGAGCAGTTGTTGCGGATGGCCATGGACTGCGCCGGCTTTTCCGGAGGCCAGGCGGAGGAATTGCGCCGCGCGTTTGGTTTCAAACGCTCGGAAGCGCGCATGAGGGAGATTGAAGTAAAGCTGCGGCAAGGCCTGGCGCAAAATGGGATCACCGGCAAGAAGCAGGACGACATCGTGCTGTCGATTAGCTCGTTTGCTCTTTATGGTTTTCCGGAGTCACACGCGGCGAGTTTTGCCCTCATTGCTTATGCCAGCGCTTACCTGAAGTGTAATTACCTGGCGGCGTTCACGGCTGCGATCCTCAACAACCAGCCGATGGGTTTTTATCAACCTTTCACGATCGTCAAAGATGCGCAACGTCATGGACTGAAAGTTTTGCCGATCGATATCACTCGCTCGAATTGGTTGTGTACGCTCGAGAGGGAAGATTCTTCGCTCGTTATGCGTCTCGGATTGAGATACGTGAAAGGGCTGAGCCAGCAGTCGGGCGAGGCGATTGTGCGCGAGCGAGCCGCGGGTGCTTTCGCCGGCATTGACGACTTGCGTAATCGCGTTCCCGAATTGCGCAAGGATGAATTGAGAAAGTTGGCGGCAGTCGGCGCGTTGAACTTTATCCAGGACTCTTCTCGTCGCGATGCGCTGTGGCAGGTTGAGCGCGTGACGCGCGCTCCGGGCGAGCTATACGAGGAGCTACTCGAAAAAGACGGCAATTCACCGTTACAGCAGATGACTTTGATGGAGCGAATGGACGCGGACTTTCGCGGGACAGGTTTGACGATTGGAAAACATCCGGTTGCGCATCACCGGGGAGAATTGAAGAAGCTCAACGCTGTGCGTGCAATCGACATTCAGAAATTACGCGACGGGTCTCCTGTACGCGTAGCCGGATGGGTCATTGTGCGGCAGCGGCCGGGCACGGCGAAAGGATTCATGTTTTTGAGTCTTGAAGACGAGACGGGAGTCAGCAACATCATCGTCACACCACAACTCTTCGAGAAGTACCGGCTGGAGCTGGTCGGGCACCCTTTTCTCTTAATCGAAGGCGCGCTGCAAAACCAGGATAATGTTATTTCGGTAAAAGCCAGCCACATAGAGCCGCTTTCCTTGACGGTCGCAGCCGCACCCTCTCACGATTTCTATTAGCCACAAAGATTTTTAGCCACAAAAAGGCACAAAAAGCACAAAAAATCTTATTCATTGAAGAGGCTTAATTCCCTCTTCTTTCATTCTCTGTTTTTGTGCTTTTTGTGCCTTTTTGTGGCTAAAAATCTTTGTGGCTTTATGCGGGGCGAGCGGCGTGGCGGGAGGGGGCTTCGATCAGGCCCTGAACAACCTGCGCTACTTGAGAAAGGGGCTTAGGCTTGCGGAGAAAGGCGTCGGCGCCACAGCGTCGCGCTTCATCTTCGATTTCAGCCGAACCGTAAGCCGTCAAAATGATGATTCTTGTTTGCGGATTGTGTTCCCGGATTAGCTTGATCATACCCAGGCCGTCGTGATTGCTGGTCATGGTGAGGCGCAGGTCCTGGATTACAACTTTGTAGTCAGTGGAGCCGAGTAGTTTCTCTGCCTCTTCGATTTCACTGGCAGTATCGACCTTGTACCCCTGCAAAGAGAAGTACTCACTCATCGAGAAGCAGATCGACTCTTCATCGTCGACCACCAGCAGACGCGGCATTGGCGTCTCTCTCAAAGACTGCTCATCCCGACCCATCCACATTTGTCTCAATTTACCCGAGACTTTTTTGAGGGCTCCGAATCGACTTTGTTTCACTGGGCACACTAAGGGCTAACGAATTTCAACTAGTTAAAATTTCGCGAGGGATGTGTGGCGGAAGCCCCAATGCGTCGTTTATCACTCCGCACAAGATAAAACGACGAGATCAAGGCGACGGTTCTGGTCCGTAGCCCGATCTGAAAACAGATTATATCGCTATCGCAGCTCGCACATTCGGTCTTTGTGCCGCTGGAGTGTTAATTCTTCCAGAGATACTCTGCGAGGCCGGCTTCGTGATGATGTAAAGCAGAACTTCACACACCTCGCGCGTGCCAGTCCCGATCGTGTTGCCCTTCTCATCCTGTATTGCATAGATCTGTCCGTTTGCGTCCAGAGGAAGAATCATTGGCTCAGCATACATTCTAAAAAGGTCTCCCTTACCGGGCGCTACGACCAAATCCGCCCTTATCTATTAAGACAGGCACCCTGAGGCACATGGGTGCCAGGTTTAGATCACTCATTACGTGATTTAAAACGTTTCCTTACCGCGCCAGCAATGCCTAGCAGACCCGTTCCGAGCAAGAACATGCTCGTTGGCTCTGGCACAGCGCTACCGGTTATTTGTCCCTGGACCGTAGTGATTCCATTGTTTGACGCCGGAGGCACCAGGTTCAGTGGATTGTTGGTAATGGAATAGGTGATACCGCCAATATTTATCGACGTCACAGTGAAATTAACCACTCCGCTGCCGGAATTACTGGCGGTAAACGTTCCCGAAAAAGTTGCCGAGAAACTATCACTCCCGGCCACCGGGATTGTTTGAGTTATGGTCAGCGTAAAAGTGCCCGAGACACCTGCTGCGCCGCTGCCCGAAACGAAGGTTTGAAAGTTACCAAAGCTGGAACCCGTCGGAGTGTTCAGGCTGGTTGATCCCAGACCAGTAAACGTGATCAGGAGAGCATTGCCCATCCCACCACCGAAAGTTACAGAATTGGAGCCGCTGCCCGTGCATCCTGCACAAGTAAAAATACCGGATGTGGAGAATGTCACAGGGTCAGCTTTGGCTTCGGATGTACCGAGCGAGACGATTGCCAGAAGCAATGCGCTCATCAGAGTTACTTTGAAAACTCTTGCCATGTCTGCTCCCTTTGTTTGCCTCGATCGCGCCTTCCGCACTGCCTCAAACGAGGGAACGCCATCGCGGGGACTTAATAGCACCCGGTTAAAGTTGATGACTTTAACGGCTGCAGGGCAAAAGCAGCCGTTAAAGACATGTTTCTACGGATAAATAGAAAACAGTGCTAACCTCGGGCTGTTTCCAATTTATTTCTTTTTGAAGCGCCTGCGAGCACCGGCAGCGGCACCCAGCAGACCTGTTCCTAACAGCAACATGCTGGCCGGCTCGGGAATTGGTTCTATAACTGAAGTACCAAGCCGAACCTGTCTTACGTCTTCGATGATCGCGCCATTGATAGCCGTTAAGCTAATGGACGTTATGGACTGTCCATTTATCGCCGTAACCGTAAAGAAGTTCTGACCATTTGCGTCGACGACGAATTCATCTTCGAAGAAACCTCCGTCGATGTTGATACCCTCGACATGGATCACGACTGAGCCGGCGACGACGGCATTAATGTTGAAAACGGCTCGTGTAAACGGATCGTTATTAGCCAAACCAAACGTCAACTGGGTAAAACCGGCGTTTCCAAGTCCGCCGCTGACCGTTGCCTGACCGGATGGATTAGCGTTCAGCAGCATGCTGCCGCTGCTGGAAGTAAAGTTCACGAGAAGATTAGCTGGGCCCACGGTACCAGTTACAGTGAGCACATTCGTTGCGGGATTAAGCAAGACATTATCCGTGCCTTGATTGTTGACTCCAGAGACCACAACAATATCGGCTTTGGCTGTTCCTGCGGCAATGCTGACGATTGCGAAGACCGCCAGCGTTAGTAATAGGTTTTTGAGGTTCGAAAACCTGGGCATTTCACGTCTCCTTGAAAGGTGGACATTTCCGTCGCTCCCAGGCCGCAAGGCCTGGAGGCAGATCAAGCTAGTTAAGGCGTGGGTTGGTAGAGCGATGCGGGGCAAGTGCGCGCTCAAACATAACCAGCCAGACGAGTCTCTCGGTCGGGACGAGAGAGTAAATACACTTGGCACGTGCTCGGATCTCAAGCAAAACATGGGCCAACCGCCCACGGCTCAAACACTTGCCGAAAAGTTGGCCCTTTTTACTATTTCAGGAAGAGTTGATTCTGGACTGAGGAAGGAGGGTTGTCCAGTTCTCAGACTGAAGTCTAGACTTTGGACGTTGAAATCTGGAATTTTTTGATTTTTTGATAGAGAGAACTACGAGGAATACCTAAACGCTTTGCCGCTATCTCAACGCGCCCGTGTTCCTCCTGTAGCACGCGTTCGATGTGCTGCTTTTCGAGCTCCACTAGAGTCAAACGAGAGTCGAGAAAATGTGCTCCCACTTGCGTATGACCATCGAAGTGAAGATCGTTAAGAGTGATATGTTTCTGGTCACTCAGCAACACAGCGCGTTCGATAACGTTGCGCAGCTCGCGTATGTTGCCGGGCCATGAATACGCTTGCAGCGCCTGAATGCAGCCCTGGTCCAAATGTAATTCTCCACGGCCAAGGTCTGCTGCCACCTTGTCCAACATATATTGGGCCAACGTGGGAATGTCTTCGATTCTTTCGCGCAACGACGGAAACGACAGCGGGATCGTACTGATGCGAAAGTAGAGATCGTCGCGAAAACGTCTCTCCCTTACGAGGTGCCCGATGTCCTGGTGCGTCGCCGCAATCAGTCGCACGTCGACCTGTCGATCTCTGACGTCTCCCAGGCGTCGAAACCGTTTCTCTTCGAGGACCTTTAACAGCTTCGGCTGGATCTGAAGGTCAACGTCGCCAACTTCGTCCAGAAAGATCGTGCCGCGATGGGCTACTTCGAACAATCCCTGCTTGGAAGCAGTCGCACTGGTGAAGGCGCCTTTCTCATGACCAAAGAGCTCTGTTTCCAGCAGTTCTCTGGTAAGACCAGCACAGTTCAGATCGACGAACGCTTCGTCAGCACGCGGACTGTTTTCATGTAACCAGCGCGCCAACACGCCTTTGCCAGTACCGGTTTCACCAAGGATCAAAACCGGGCTTTCAGTGGAAAGAATTTTCCTCGCTTGATCCGCCAGCGCGCGGATCGCGGCGCTCGTGCCGATGAACGGATCGATCGCCTGGCGCACCTGGCGCGACTTGCTGGCGAGTTGTTTGTGATAGTTGCGCTGTTTCTGAAGCAGTCTTTGCAGAATTACGAGCAGGGTTGGGAGCTCGAGCGGCTTGGTTAGAAACTGTTCCGCGCCCTCTTTGATCGCTCTCACGGCTAGATCGATCGAGCCGTGGGCTGTCAGAACAAGCAGGGGAATATTCGAGTCGATCTCTCTCAGGCGCGGCAGCAAATCGAGCGCAGTGCCATCCGGCAGCATGTAGTCAGCGATAACGATGTCGGGCCGGGAAGTGCGAAACAGGTGCTGCGCGTCCTGGCAGCTTTCCGCTTCTTCGATTTCGTACCCGTGCTGTTCCAGGAAATCACGGATACCAAACCTGACGCCTGATTCGTCATCAACCACCAATACCTTGTTCCTGGACATTAAGAATCTCCCTCAGCTGGGATCGGGAACCTGGCTATCATACAGGCTCCGCCTTCGGGATTATTGCCGGCAATCAATTTTCCTCCGTGTTCCTGCATGATGCGCTGGGCAATGGCCAAACCGAGCCCGGTGCCACCTCGTCTCTTGGAGAAGAATGGCTCGAAGATCTTCGGTAAATCTTCATCCAGAATACCTTTACCGGAATCTCTAATCGCACACTGGACCCAATCGTTATTGGCGTCGGAGATCTTTTGCGCTTCGATCACTACCGTACCCTGCGGTGGTGAGTGTTGAATCGCATTTTCGATAAGGTTCACAAATACTTTTGAAAGACGGCGGCGATCGATCCTGATCTTTGGCAACGAGTCTTCGACGTTGCTAACGAGACTAACCTGGGCCACATTTGACGCCGGCATGCACGCGCGCACTGACCGTGCGATCATCTCTTCCAGCGACACCAGGTAGAGCTCGCCCCGAAAAGGCTTGCCGTACTCTAACAGTTCTTCCATCAGAATGGTGAGACGTCCGATCTCGTCGCGAAGTACGTTTGTATAACGCAGGTACTCCGTCCGATCGCTGAACCTGGTTTCGAACGCGTCGAGTATTGAAGAGATACCGAAAAGCGGATTTCTGACTTCGTGAGCGACGCCGGCCACGAGCGATCCGAGCAGCGACATCATCTCGCTCTGGCGCAGTGAAGCTTCGAGCTCGACTCGTTTCGTGATGTCCTGCGCGATCAGGATCGCGCGCTCACCTGCCGAACCGAACTCGTTGATGAGGTAGAGCGTTATGGCCCACGTTTTTCCGGTCGTTTCATCTTTCACTTCTTCAGACACCGGCGCTTGATTAGCGCGCATGTCTTCGATGAGCTCGGCAGACTTCTTCCATGGTTGGTTTTCACCGAGTTGGCCGATCAATTTCCCGAGGATCTGTTCCGCCTCGATTCCCGCGATCTGTTCCGCGGCCAGGTTCGAACGCTTGATGGTACCGGCGAGATCGACGATGAGCACCGGAAAATCGATCGCGTTGAAAGTCTGGCGCCACTCCATTGCCGACTGTTGCAGCGACGTGTGCAGGCGCTGCTGCTTCTCGTCAAGGAGTTTTCTTTCAGTGACGTCGTTGACGATCACGAGCTTGCTGTTCTTGCCGTCGAAGACAACCGGATGCGAGCTCATCTCCACGTAGATCGTCTTGCCGGTTCGCGTTCTATGACGCCACGGGCTCGAGATCACGAGATCGTTCTTGATCATCAACGTCGGAATGTCTTCCTGCGGCCGAATGTCGTTGATAGTCATCGAGAGAAACTCGTCGCGGGTGTATCCATAAATACGCGTGGCGGCTTCGTTGACGGCGAGGAAAGCGAGTGTGTCTTCGTTGTAAACCCAGATTGGTTGGGGTGTTGATTCGAAAAGCAGCCGGTAACGCTCTTCCGAGTCGCGCAAAGCTTCTTCAAAACGTTTCCGTTCCGTGATGTCGCGCGCCAGTCCACGAAAGCCGATGGTTTCTTCGAGTTTGTCCTTGATAGGCGAGATGATGAGGTCGAGCCAGTGATCCTCTCCAGTCGCCGAGCGGGCCACAAACTGGTGGCGGAACTCGCTGACTTCCTGCGGGCGACCGAAACTGCCGGCGAAACCATTGGTTTCCGGAATTATGCCGAAAACTCCGAAGAAGGAGTTACCGATAATTTCTTCGGGCTTACGTCCGAGAAACTTTTGTCCGGCCAGGTTTATGCTGGTTAGCCTGCCCGCGAGATCCTGCGTAAAGATCATGTCGCTGGCTTGTTCAACGAGATCGCGATAGCTTGCTTCGAGACGCGAGCGTTCCAGCAGGCGCGAGACTTTCGCGACCAGGCGAGCAGAGTCGAAAGGAAATTCGAGGTAATCGTCAGCCCCTGCTTGCAAGCCGGCGACGGCACTTTCAGTATCCTTCTGCAAAGCGGTGACGAGAAGGATCGGAACGGTCTTCAATTCTGAGTCTGCGCGAATTTCGCGGCAGAACTCGAGGCCGTTCATTCTCGGCATGGTGACGTCGCTGATGACAAGATCCGGTCGCTCTCGTCGCGCGAGTGTCAAGCCTTCAAGACCGTCTTCAGCGGTCAGAACTGAATAACCGGCCTTGTGCAACAGAGTACCCATGAGGGTCAGTTGATCAGGCTCGTCGTTAACGATGAGAACGGAATTGTCTTCGTGACCGTTGGAGATTTCTGTCTGATGCACCAGCGCTTTACCTCGAAGGGCCGTATTTTATCCACAAAAAGGCACAAAACGCACAAAAGAAAAGATCAGTCAGAAAACAATTTTGATGTAGTAGATCGTTTTGGGGCGTTTTGCGGCTAACTTGGGTTGCCTGGATGGCGGGAAACCGAACAGGAGTTCTTTGAATCAAACCTTCCGTATTTTCTGCATTGAACAATTGGAGAATTTGGAATGAGCGGATCAATTTCACGGATAAACATTTTTTTAAGCTTCGTGCTGGTTATATTTTCGTTCGCAGTGTGCACCGGTCAGAGCAAATTGGTGGGCATAACCGCAAGCCAGCCTGCCACGCCGGTGGCCGCCGAAAGCGCCGGCGTGCAGGGCTCTTATGCTGACCTCGTTAGCAGGGTTTCGCCGGCAGTCGTGACCATCAGGTCCACCGAGCGGGCGCGAGCGGCACAACAGTTTCCCTTCATGGATGACCCGACATTTCGGGAGTTTTTTGGCGATCGATGGCCCCAACAGCAGACGCCCAGGCAAGTGCAGGGAGTCGGCTCAGGCGTCATCGTCAACGCCGATGGCTACATTCTTACGAACCATCACGTCGTTGATGGAGCCATCGAAATCAAAGTCGAGCTAAACGACAATCGCACTTTCACGGCCAAGGTGGTCGGCTCCGACCCGCCGAGCGATCTCGCCGTATTGAAGATTGACGCGGCAAACTTACCGGTAGTTTCCATCGGCGACTCAGACAAGGTCCGCGTGGGCGACTTTGTGCTGGCGCTCGGTAACCCGCTCGGCGTCGGCCAGACCGTAACCTCCGGCATCGTGAGCGCCAAAGGTCGCGCATCGGGGCTCAGCGACGGCAGTTTTGAAGATTTTCTGCAGACAGACGCCGCCATCAATCGCGGCAACTCAGGCGGCGCGCTGGTGAACACGAACGGTGAGCTAATCGGTATCAACTCGCAGATTCTTTCACCTTCGGGCGGCAACATCGGAATCGGTTTTGCGATTCCTTCAAACATGGCCAAGGCCGTGATGGATCAGTTGCTGAAAACCGGAAAGGTGCGGCGCGGCATGCTTGGCGTAACTATTCAACCGGTCAACGCGGATCTCGCTTCGAGCCTGGATCTGCCCGCGGCGAGAGGTGCTATTGTGACCTCGGTTGCGGCAGGCGGCCCGGCTGAAAAAGCCGGACTCAAGCGCGGTGACGTGATTACCGCGATTAACAAACAGCCGGTTTCTGACGACAACAGCCTGCGAAATCTCGTGGCTAGCAAGGCTCCGGGTTCGAACGTTGAGGTGACAGCACTTCGCAACGGACGCGACCAGAATTTCCAGGTTGCGCTGGCGGAATTGCCCGACCGTCCGGAACGCGACAGCGAAGAGACCAGCAGCAACAAGGGCGGCACGGGTAACGACCGGTACGGACTGACAGTGCAGCCGCTTACTCCTCAAATGGCTGCGCGATATAACCTTGACGCTGACGATCAGGGATTGCTGGTGACGCAAATAGATATGGCCGGTAGCGCCGCAAATGCGGGAATCAGACAAGGCGACCTGATCCAGGAGGTCAATCGCGAACCGGTTAAAAATGTAACTGAGTTTACCGCTGCGCTTCAGAAGTCAGGCTCCAAGCCGGCACTGGTGCTGGTGAAGCGACGGAGCGTCGTGCTTTATTTGACGTTGAAAGCCAACTCGTAAATCGGTTATAAACAAACTCGAGAAACACAGAGGCCCAAATTTTGGGCCTTTGTGTTTTTGTGTTTTATAAAGTACGTTCCACGCTTCAAGGAGGAACTTATGCGCGAGTTTGATCGCCGTCCGTGGGGCACCTACACCGTGCTGGAAGAGGATCGCACTTTCAAGGTGAAGCGGATCGAAGTCTTGCCGGGTAAGAGACTCAGTTATCAAAAACACTCACAACGCGCCGAGCACTGGTTCGTCGTAGAAGGAACCGCGAAAGTCACTCTTGACGGCGAAGAGATCTTGGTCCACGCCGGCGAAGCGATCGACATCCCTATCGGCGCCGCTCACCGCGTCGAGAACCCTGGCGAGACGGATCTCGTTTTCATTGAAGTGCAGCGAGGAAATTATCTCGGCGAAGACGACATCGTTCGACTTCAGGATGATTACGGTAGGTAAGTTTTAGCCACAGATTACACGGATTTCACGGATCATGGACGAAACATCCCCCGTCTCCCACGAAGACTCACAAAGCCTGTGGTCTGCCGTCAAAGAATCCATCCGGGGCTCGCACCGAAACTACACAACCGGACCCATCGGACGTTCCATCCTGCTGCTCGCAATCCCCATGGTGCTGGAAATGCTCATGGAGAGCGTCTTCGCGGTGGTTGATATCTACTGGGTATCACAGCTGGGCGGCGATGTTGCGAAAGAAGCGGTCGCCACCGTTGGTCTTACAGAATCAATGCTGACTCTGGTCTACGCTCTTGCGATCGGCTTGAGCATTGGTGCGATGGCGATGGTTGCGCGCCGTATCGGTGAACAGAATCCGGAAGGTGCGGCACGCGCTGCGGTCCAGGCGATTGCTCTGGCACTAATCGTTTCGATCATTATCGGCCTCATCGGTGCTCCGCTCGCGCCAAAGTTGCTCCAACTGATGGGCGGCTCGCCGTGGGTAGTTGAGCACGGCGCTGCGTTCACGCGCGTGATGCTCGCTGGTAACGTCACGGTCGTAATGCTCTTCATGATCAACGCGATCTTTCGTGGCGCGGGTGATGCGGCCATCGCGATGCGCACGTTGTGGCTGGCAAACTGGATCAACATCCTGCTCGGTCCCTGTTTGATCTTCGGACTCGGGCCGTTTCCGAAACTCGGACTGCTCGGCGCCGCTATCGCTACGAACATCGGCAGAGGCACGGGCGCGCTTTTTGCGCTGAGTAAACTCATCCGTGAAGGTGGTCGATTCAACATCGAGCGCCGTCACGTTCGCATCGAGCCGTCGATCATCGGCAGACTCATCAAACTCTCAGCCACCGGAACATTTCAGGTCTTCATCGGCATGGCGAGCTGGATCGGACTGGTGCGAATCATCTCCAGTTTCGGCAGTAACGCGGTGGCCGGTTACACGATCGGGATTCGCGTGATTCTCTTCGCCCTCTTGCCATCATGGGGCATGGCTAATGCCGCGGCGACGATGGTAGGTCAGGCGCTGGGCGCCGGGGATCCCGATCGCGCCGAGCGAGCAGTTTGGAGAGCAGGCTTCTACAACATGATCTTCCTTGGGATCGTTGGGCTCATCTTCGTGTTTTTAGCGCCACAGATCATCTCGCTGTACGATCCCGAGCCGGAAGTCGCTCGATACGGTATCGACTGTCTGCGCATCGTCTCTTACGGGTTCCTGTTTTACGCCTACGGCATGGTGCTCGGACAATCGTTCAACGGCGCCGGAGACGCCTGGACGCCCACGGTAATCAACCTCTTTGTATTCTGGCTTTGGGAGATTCCGCTCGCGTACGTGCTTAGCGTCTGGTTGAACATGGGTCCGGAAGGCGTCTTTGTAGCTATCACAATCGCTTTTTCGACGTTGGCCGTGGTAAGCGCCATCGTCTTCCGTCGAGGCCGTTGGAAGAAGCGGGTTGTGTAGCTGCGAGCGTGAGACTCCACGGGACAAGCCCGTGGCATCTTCCGAGTAGCAAGTTCGAACAGTGTGTCGGGGTTCACTACGTTTAGGCCGGTGTTCCTGGGCTTCCAAATGTGTACGATCCCATACATAAAGGCTTTCTGAGGTTTCACCTAGCGGCATCTATGTTGCCTAGCTTACTTATGCCAGATAGAGCAGGGCACGTTGGAGTGCGGTGACTTGCCCGCGCTTCGGTCCGCCGACGAAAGCATACAGGTCACCGCACTCCATGATCGCACCAGCTCACGGGCAAAAAGTTTTTCGCTGAGAGCAAGGAGGAAACCTCATGGAGAAGAAACTGAAGGGGAAGAAGGTGGCGATCCTGGTCGCCGACGGTTTCGAGCAGGTAGAGCTTACGGAGCCGAAGAAGGCATTGGAAGATGCAGGAGCAATAACAGAGATTGTTTCCCCTGCCGATAATCAAGTGCAGGGTTGGAATCACGACGAAAAAGCGGACTTATTTAAAGTTGATATGCCATTGAGCCGGGCGCGCTCTGATGATTACGACGCATTATTACTGCCGGGAGGCGTGAGAAATCCCGATCAATTGAGAATGATGATGAGAGCGGTAGAGTTTGTCGATGGTTTTTTTGCGACCGGCAAACCGGTAGCTGCGATTTGTCATGCGCCATGGACGTTGATTGATTCGGAAGTGGTTAAGGGGAGGACCATTACTTCGTGGCCTTCGCTGAAGAGCGATCTGATCAATGCGGGCGCGCGTTGGGTCGATCGCGACGTGGTGGTGGATAACGGCTTAATAACCAGTAGGAAGCCTGCCGATATACCCGCGTTCAATAAGAAGATGATCGATGAGTTTGCCGAAGGACGGCATTCGCGGCAGAGAGCCGCGTGAGCAGGGGCAGGAGCAGGAAGCCGGAGAGCACACCTCCAGCATCCTGCTTCTGCCCACTGTGATCATAAGAAGCAAAGAAGAAGTAGCCACAAAAAGGCACATAAGGCACAAAATGATTTGCTTTAACTGTTATGTGCTTTTTGTGGCTAAATTTTTCTTGCGGTTTGACCCACCTTTATCGTTCCGCTCTGGATGATCCTGGCGTTGATACCTCGGAGGCACAGTTGTTTGCCCAACGGGGAATTCACGAATTGCATTGCCTCAGCACCAAAGCGCTGGACGAATTTTTTACAGCCTGTGTGAGGCAGTGGGCTCACTTCGAGCACCACTGATCCGATTGCCAGGTGTGATCCGGGAGGCAGGTTCTCGCGGCCCAAATTCATGTCGATGTACAGTTGATCGCCGGCAAGCGGCCAACGTTCCTTCTCCTGGGCGACCAGCGCGGTCACGCGAGAGTTCATGATGTTGATCTGCATCTCCGGATGCGCTGAGCCATCCGGAGTTTTGCTGCTCCCACGCACGTGCCAGTTGTCGCCGATGAGGCCTTTCTCGATATCGAACTCAGCTTCCTCCAACACCTCGCGTCGACCGACGTCGGGACGACAGACGATCAACTCCACAACTCCTTCATCCTTGGGCGCCCGCCGCAAGTGGTCCAGGGCTGCTTCGAGTTCCTCTAAGGTCAAATGTGTCACGGTTGCTTCCATGGCAGCAGATTTAACCACAAAGGCCAAAAGTCATAAAGATGTGAGATAATCCGACTTCACAACTCTTAACAAATTTTTACGTACGCTTGACACAGCCTGCTGCTGCCGGGCGTATTCTCTGGCCTGCCATGAAGTCCAAAAGAGAAGGCAACACGCGTTTCCGGCTCGTCCTTACGCTCGGTCTTGCTGTGGTATTGCCTGCTTTGACGCTGATCGTCATCAACTTTCGACACGTCAAGTCGATAAAGCGCGATAAACAAGTGGAAGCCCTGATCCATCGCGACTTTGATTACCTCCTTACCATCTCAGAGAAACAGATCAACCAGAGAGCTTACGCGGTGACTGAAGAAGCAAGAGATCTCTTCCCTGCTGATAACGCGACAGCCGAAGAGAAGAGTAAACAGCTTGACGCGGTTCTGGCGAAAAACCCATGGTTCGCACACGTGTTCATTTTCGATTCCGAGAAAGAGATAGTTTTTAGATCGCAACCTGCGAAATGGAATGATCCGGCTTTTCGTGCGGACCACGAACGCTTGAAGAAGATTTACAGCGGCTGGTTCGGAATGGAAGGCAAGTTGATCATGGAGGAGCTGCATAAACGACCAAAACCAATCAGTTGGTACGGTGGCGAGTACAAGGGACCAGACGGACAGCTCCACTATACCACCAGCTCGTTTTTTGCATTTCCCAACGTGCCTCAGGAGCGCGTGCTCCTGGGTGGCGCTAGTTTCGATCCCGATTACCTGAAGCAGACTTTCTTTCCGGAAGTTTTAAATCAATTGATATCTAAAACCCTGAACGTGGACCAGCAGGGACTCGTTCCGGGAATGCTGCATGAGTTGAAGCCTCTGGAAAGCAACGAGCATAGAGATCAACCGCTGGCAATGATGGTCTATCCCGCCGACTCGACCAGTTCAAAGCACGACCACCCTATTGCGATGTCACCAGGTTGGGGTAGCGGGGAACCTGAAGTTTCCCGCAGTCTCGACGACGTTTTTCGTGGCCTCAAGTTGGGAATCAAGTTTCAGGGTACAACGGCCAAAGCAATAAGTGATAGGTGGGTGTTCCAGAGTTTGATCATTCTTGCAGTGTTATCGGTCTTGATGATCGGCGGACTGGTGCTGACGTATCGCAGCGTCAACAAGCAGGTGGCGCTGGCGCGTTTGAAGTCTGACTTTGTTTCCAACGTCTCACACGAACTGCGCACGCCGCTCGCTCTGATCCGACTTTACGCGGAGACACTCGAGCTGGGCCGCATTACGACTCAGGAGAAGAAGAACGAGTACTACAGTATCATTCGCAAAGAGAGCGAACGGTTAACTGCTTTAATAAATAACATTCTCGACTTCTCACGCATCGAAGCGGGACGCAAAGAGTACGACTTTCGAGAAACTGACATCGCCGAGCTCGTGCGCAACACGCTCGACTCTTACCGCTTCCAGATCGAGCAGCAGGGCTTTGCGCTCGAGGAGCAGATCGATGCAGGCATTCCCCCCGTCAGAGTCGATCGCGAAGCCATTGCGCGCGCTCTTGTCAACCTGGTCAACAATGCACTGAAATATTCTCACAACGAAAAATTTCTGGGCGTCAGGCTTTATCGCGATAAGAGTGTGCTCAAACTCGAAGTGAGCGATCGTGGTATCGGCATCGAGCGGAACGAACAAGCGAGAATTTTTGAGAAGTTTTATCGCACCGGCGATCCGCTGGTCCATAACACGAAAGGGAGCGGTTTGGGGTTGTCGCTTGTGCGACACATCACACGCGCGCACGGCGGCGAGGTTGAAGTTGAAAGCATTCCGGGACGCGGCAGCAAGTTCACGCTGTCGCTGCCACTGGCGAATCCGTCTACGCCGTGATCGCGAGCGACGGGCGGCCACGGAGTGCCGCCCCTACAGTTGCACCTTTAAGCTCGAACAGCTCTCACTTCCAAGTATTCAGCGTCAACGATCGTCGTGCCGTCCGTCGCCTGATTATTCTCAGTCCAAAGTTTTTCGAGGTCTTCTCGCAGAGCTAGCTGCCCGTTCTCGTCGAGCAAACCAAACGCCTTCTGCGTCGGACCATAATACAGACGGAAGTGCTCGACGACCTCCGCGGGAGAGAATGGAAACACCCAGCGGATGTTTTGAGTCTTCGTCTCCAGCTTTGAGATGCCTTCGCCGAAACGTTCACGGACAGTTTCTTCAACGCCCCAAAGCACCGGCGACGGCATGCCCGCAGGTGGCGCAACGTGCGACGTCATCGTCTTGAACATCCTGCCAATGAAACCGGTGGGCGTCCAATTCGCCATCGCGATCAAACCACCGGGCCTGGTAACACGCTTCAGCTCAGCAGCTACCAACTCCGGACGCGGAGCGAACATCGCACCAAACATCGTCGCCACCACATCGAAAGTCGCATCATTGTAAGACAAAGCTTCCGCGTCGCCTTCATCGAACTGAGCGTTCAACCCCTCGCGACGTGCGTTTTCGCGCGCCTGCTCGACGAGGTTCGGCGCAATGTCCACGCCTGTAACCACTGCGCCCGCACGCGCCGCGGGTAATGCGAGATTCCCGGTGCCACACGCGACATCGAGAAATTTCGTTCCGGGCTCCAGGTTGAGCCCTTTTACGAATGCTTCGGCTCCGCCCGTATAGTATTTAGCAATCTGACCAAAATCTCCGGCGATCCAAGTGGCTCGCAGTCTTGTCTTCAGAGCAGCC
>JAICQI010000470.1 GCA_025937955.1 Pyrinomonadaceae bacterium | reverse complement strand
CCTGAACGGGAAACCCGTTAGCGGCGGGAGAATCAATGCCGCGAACGCGCTGGAATAAACTTTGTAGGGGGGGGCCCTCGGTGGCCACCCCAGCGTACGACGTCGGAGACTGGGGTGGCCACGGAGGGCCACCCCTACAAAGTTTATTCCAGCGCTTTCGCGGCATTGATTCTCCCGCCGCTAACGGTTTTGCCTTTCAGGGCGACGATCGGATCGGTCGAATCCATCAGCCGCTTGTGAAGATCTTCCACCGACATGCGCGGGTTATTCGCCAGTATGAGCGCGGCGACGCCCGACACCACCGGTGTTGCCATCGACGTGCCTGACTTCTCCTCATACTCGTTACCCAACCACGTGCTCAGAATGTCCACTCCCGGCGCTCCAATCATTACACTCTTAACGCCGAAGTTCGAAAACGACGCCAACTGATCATTACGATCGAGCGCGGCCACGCTGATCACGTTCGGATAGCTCGACGGATAATGCGGCGTGCGATCGTTGTCGACGCTGGAGTTGCCGGCCGCTGCGACGAACAGAATATCGTTCTCGTAAGCTTTGCGAATTACGTCGCCAAGCGCGCGCGACTTCTGCGTTGAGCCCCAGCTCGCGCTGATGATGCGAATGTTCACGCCCGCCTTCTTGCGATTGATCACGTAGTTGATGGCTTCGATGGCGTCTTTCGTGGACCCGGAGCCGCCCGCGTTCAAAAACTTGAGCGGCATGATCTGGACCTTCCAGTTCACCCCAGCGATGCCGACATTGTTTTCGCCTTCGGCGCCGATGATGCCCGCACAATGAGTGCCATGGCCGTTATCGTCCATCGGATCGGCGGCACTGTCGATCGCGTTGAAACCGTTCAGGTCGTCGATGGTGCCCAGCTCGTTGTCGTGATACGGCGCCATCGTCGCTGGACGGACCCACATATTTTCCACCAGGTCCTCGTGCGTGTAATCAACACCTGTATCGAGCACCGCAACTACGAGTTTGTCGTTTCCGGTCGTGGTGGCCCATGCGAGCGTCGCACTGATGTCAGCGCCCTGCTTGCCGCCTCGTTGTCCTGAATTGGCAAGCGCCCACTGATCGTTGAACTGTGGATCGTGCGGCAGAACTGGCACGAGTGGTCCGGCGTTGGTTTCCTCGAGGTTGATCTCGTAATTAGGCTCGGCGTATTCGACTTCCGGCAGTTGACTGTACTGGGCGACGATGCTTGCGGCGTCAGCGTTGTCGAGGTCGTCAATTGCTTGCCAGCCCTCGGCGTTCTCGAGGCGATCTTCGACGCGATCGCGCAGACGTGCAGTCAGTGCATCGATAGCTTCACTGCTCACACCGCTTTTGAACTTCACGAGAACTTCGGGCCTGCCGAAATTGCGAGTTTCACCGAGCGCAATCTCTTCGGAGGTGACCGGTACCTTTTTCTCAGTGGCCGGCACGATCCGCACCTGGTTCTTCCACTGTTTCCGCCACCTGCTCAGTTGACCTGCGAAGGCGGCCACAAGAACGAGAACGAGAGCCAGCGCGAGATGTATGAAAAAGTTATTGCGGTTCATGGTGGTACCTCTAGGAAGAATAGGTTTTGTAGGACCTATTTAGATCTTGTAATTCTTGCCTTTGAAATTGTGAAGCCTGACCTGGTTCTTGTCCGCGCGATATTCGTAGGTTTTTCCTTCAGCTTCAAGCTTGATGCGCCAGCCTCGCGTAATCATCATGCCGCTCATTTCGCCGTCCACCGGCGCGCCAAGCGCCATGTCGGGGAAGTCAGCGTCTTCCACTGAGCTCTCTTTGACGTCGCCGGCGTCAATTTTTAGCCGCTGCGCCAGGTCCTTTCGAGCGTTTTCGACTGCTCCGTCTTTATTGATTGCCATAACGACCTCAAACGACCCTCCGGGATGCTTTGTTCACCCATTTTGAGCCTGATGCGGGCTATGGTCAACTGTTTACCGGAGATCGCCAAATATATGTTGCAGCAACGCTGTTACGGTGATCGCAGCGGTTTCGGCGCGCAGGACGCGTCCGCCGAGCGTGATTACATGGAATTCTCGTGCCCGCGCGCTTTCGATCTCTTCGTCAGACCAGCCACCTTCAGAACCGACCAGGGCGGTCACCGCCTCCGGTGCAGGGCGTTTGATTAAACTTTCAAGTGAATCGCCGCCACGTTCAGAAAACATCACTCCCAGACCCTCGACAGTCACCGACTCAAAAGCCACCGGCTTGCCGATCTCCGGCACAAACGCTCTTCCTGACTGCTTTGCCGCTTCGAGCGCAATGCGCTGCCAGCGACTTACACGCTTCGCGGCGTCTGACTCGTCGCGCAAATGAATGTCAGCATATCGCGTGATCAGTGGTGTCACTTTGCTGACGCCGAGCTCAGTCGCCTTCTGCACCACGAGATCAAACTTCTCGCCCTTCAACAGCGCGACGCACAAATTTAGCTGCAACTGTGATTCAGGCTTTGCAGGCTCAACTTCCGCCTTGATGTGAAGCTGCGCAGCGTGGCGACTCATATTAACGATGCTGCAGCGAAACTCACGCCCACGCCCGTCAAATACGTAAACCTCATCGCCGGCTTTCAACCGCAACACGTCGCGCAGGTGACGTGCTTCGTCCATCCAAAGCGTCACAGTTTGAGCATTGAACGCTTCGGCCGGGGCATGGAATCTTCGACGAGTCATTGAGCTAAACGATCAGCGCCACCCATTCGCCATCCTGCACGATTTCAAAGTCGTCAATACCGGACGCATGCAGGCCGGATTGGACCAGCTCGATTTGTGCTTCCAGTATTCCCGAAAGTATCAACTTCCCGCAGCTCAGACTCACGAGTGTTGGCGACAGTTGACTAATTACATCCGCGGTGAGGTTGGCACAAACAAGATCCGCCGAAGCAGTCGAATCATCAACGGATCCGGTGCGGAAGTTTATCTGCTCCGCAACGCCATTTGCCGCCGCGTTCTCGCGTGCAATCGCGACGGCCGCTGCATCAGTATCGCAAGCCTCGATACGCGCTCCGGGAAAGAGTTTGGCGGCGGCGATGGCGAGAATTCCGGTACCGGTACCGACGTCAAGAAAGCTGCCACCGGAAAAGTGTTTCTGAATCGCATCGAGGCAGAGGCGCGTGGTCTCGTGAGTGCCGGTGCCGAAAGCCATCCCCGGCTCGATGCGAACAATCAAGCGATCGGGACGATCGGCGATGTCTGACCACGGCGGCGCGATGATGAAGCGCCCAATCTCGACCGGCTGCCAGCTCTGTTTCCACTCTCCCAGCCAATCGCGCTCCTCGATCTCGCGTACGCTCATGTCGCGCACTGACGACGACGGCAGCTCATAGATGCGCAGTGCTTCAAACAGTTCTGCACGAACACGCTCCCGGCTTGGAACATCCGCAAAGTAACCAGTAACGGTGCTGTCCGCGGTCTCCGTGGTCTCAGTTCCTAATGCGCCGGCTTCCATCAACGCGTATTCGACCGCCTCGCGCGCCGCAGGTTCAATATCGACGTCGAGCGCGTACCATGCGTTTGGCTTTTCCTTCGGCGTGCTCAATTTCCACTCAATCCATATTCGTCCAGCAGTTGTTCGCGGTTGCGCCAGTCTTCTTCGACTTTCACAAAAAGCTCGAGGTGCACGCGATGGCCCAACAGTTCCTCGATCTCTTTGCGCGCGCGTATGCCAATATCTTTCAAACGACTCGCGCCCTTGCCGATGATGATCTTCTTTTGTGAACTGCGCTCGACGACGATCACGCAAAAGATCCGCGCGAAATCTTCACGGATCTCTTCGAACCTCTCGGTTACCACTGCCGTGACGTATGGAATCTCATCACCGGTGACGCGCAAGACTTTCTCGCGCACGATCTCCGCGGCGAGCACGCGCATTGACTGGTCCGTCAGTTCATCCTCTGAAAAGATCGGCTCACCTTCCGGCAGGTGGCGCAAGGAGCTCTCGACCAGCACGTCCGTCATCTCATCTTTCAGCGCTGAGATCGGAATGACCTCGCGCCAGTCGTACTCGTTGCGGTACCAGTCGATCAAAGGCAACAACGCCGACTTGTCCTCCAGCTTGTCGATCTTATTCAACAACAGCAGAGCGGGCTTTTCGGATCGCTTCACAAGATCGAGCACGAAACGATCACCGTTGCCGGTGGATGCCGAAGCGTCGCGAATCAGGCAGACGAGATCGACACCCATCAGCGCCTCCTGCACTGACGACATCATGCGACGATTGAGCTCGTAACCGGGCTGGTGGACGCCCGGCGTATCAACAAACACCACCTGACCCTCCGGCCTGGTGATTATGCCCTGAATTCTGAACCTCGTAGTTTGTGGTTTATCGGAGACGGCAGCAATCTTTTGGCCCACGAGTCGATTGAGCAACGTCGACTTGCCGGCATTCGGACGTCCAATCAGGGCAACATAACCACTATGAGTAATAGGTTTCGACATAAAATGTTAGCCGCGGATGACGCAGAGAAACGCAGATCAATCCGCGTTCATCCGCGAAAATCTGCGGCTAAATTCTTTAACTCTTCTCTGCGAAGATCTGCACCAGATGGACCAGCGTCTCCGTAGACTTCTCCAGCCCGCGGCGCGAGTTGAATTCCAACTTGCCGTGAAAGTTCGAGCCACCGGTAAACAGGTTCGGCGTCGGCAGTCCGCGGAAAGTCAGACGCGCTCCATCAGTGCCACCGCGGATTGGTTTCATAAACGGCTTCAGCCCTGCGCGGCGCGCGGCTTCCATCGCGTTGCTCGTCAGCTCAGGAAAGTTCTTGAGCACTTCCTTCATGTTCTTGTAATTCTCTTCGATGTTGATGGTGATCTTCACTTCCGGAAACTTCTTCGCAGTCTCCGCCACCATGTCGCGCAGCATCTTCTCCTTCGCATCAAGCCCGCTGACATCAAAGTCGCGCAACAAAATCTTCACGCTCGATTGCTCGACATCGATCACGCCCGCATAAGGATGAACAAACCCAACGCGTGCTTCAGTCGTTTCCGGAAGCATGTCTTTTGGAAACCGCCCGAGATAATCGCCAATCGCGTACATCGCATTGACCATGATTCCTTTGGCGCTTCCGGGGTGCGTGCTCTTGCCCTGAAACTTTACTGTCGCAGTGCGAGCGCTCCACGTCTCATCACTGACCTCACCCAGCACTCCTCCGTCGACGGTGTAAGCGACCTT
>JAICQI010000736.1 GCA_025937955.1 Pyrinomonadaceae bacterium | reverse complement strand
TCCGAAAAAAATATGGCATGACCCCCACCGCCTATCGCCGGACCAGGCGTAGAAAACGGTTGTAGGGGTGGCCCTCCGTGGCCACCCGGGTCTGCGCATTTCCACGCTGGGGCGGCCACGGAGGGCCGCCCCTACAATTGCCTATAGCCGGTTTCGGCAAAAATTAGCCGTTTTCGACAATAAACAGCCGTTGACTACCATCCCGGATCAGATTAGATTGCCGTCCGACCCACCACAGATCGATAACTCATAAACAGGGAGTGTGAAAATGTTTTTCCAATCCTCACGTGGAATCGTGTGGTCCAGCTTACTAATTCTACTTCTTGCAGCATCAGCTTTTGGGCAAGACGCGGTTGTGGCTTCGGTGAACAACATCGAGATCACGCAGAAGCAGGTGGACGAATCCGTAGCTACTCGAATCTATCCTTTACAACAGCAACTTTACGCGATCAGAAAGGCAGCGCTGGAGAACCTTGTCACGGCAAAGATTCTTGAAAGCGAAGCAACAGATCGTGGCATTTCGATCGAAGAGCTGCGCCGGCAACTCACGCTCGGTGAGATCAAAGTCACGCGCGCGCAGGTAGAAGAAGCTTACACGCAAAACGCATCTTTCTTCGCCTCGATGAGTCCTGATGAAGCACGGGAGAGGCTGCGTCTTGATCTAGAGACTCAGGCGCGCATGAAACACTACCGCGCAGGTCTCGAAGCGCTGCGAAAAAAGTGGGTGGTTAATTTAAATCTGCCACCGCCTTCGTTTGCATTAGAGCTGGACGACGGGCTCTCACCCGCCAAAGGATCCAGTAAACCTACCGTTACGATCGTGGAGTTTTCTGATTTCGAGTGCCCATTCTGCACTGCGGTGCAGAACACGTTGAAACAGATCATGGAGACGTACGGGCGCGACGTGCGGCTCGTCTTCAAGCACCTGCCATTGGAAGGACATCGAAACTCTCTGCCGGCGGCGCGAGCGGCTTATTGCGCCGCCGAGCAGGATCGGTTCTGGCAGTTTCACGATGCGCTTTTTGCTTCGAAGACACTGTCGCCTTCGGTCTTCACGCAGATCGCAACCGATCTCGGTCTGGGGCTGCCGAAGTTTCAGGCGTGCCTGAGCTCCGAGCAGTCGCGCGCGGGTGTAATCAAAGACATGGAAACGGCTCGACTCTTTCGCATCGAGAGCACTCCCAGCTTTATCGTCAATGGAAAACTAATTCAGGGCGCCCTCAGCTTTGCTGATTTTCAAAGAATTATCGAGCAGGAGCTAAGCCAACGCGCTAATCAAAAACAATCCTCAACCAATTAGGAGATCCTCATGAAACGAACTTGCTTAGCCTTGACCTCACTTCTATTCGCTGTGCTCTTCATTGGACCACTTCCCGCTCAAGGGTGGTCCGGTGCAGAACACGAACGAATAGTTCGCGAAACTTATCGGAAACTGGAAACCTATAACGCCGCCGCTCAAATCTTTCAAAACGAAATGATGAGTAAGCCGATTCGTGCGGAAGTAAATCTCAGCTTCGAGCTCACGGCATTTCGTTATGGTGTCGTGGCTGAGATTCTCAATCAACGTTATGCCGATCTGGTGACGTTGCCGACGGGCGATGTCGTATCGCTGACGCGTGGCGGTCATTCTCTCGATGGTGGGCCACAGGAAGCGACTTTCGGGGCGCAATGGGAACACGGGCAGTACGCGGCCGTGTTCGATCCCGTGTGGACCGTCGCGGACGTCTTTCACTTCGAAGCCGCGCGGTATTACGACATCAGGACGTACGTCGCTTATCAGGTTACCGTGAAACTGGATGGAAGATCTCGCACCTACCAGGCGCTCGCCCTCTTTCACGAACCGCGAGAGCCGGGCGACGTTGGCGCGCCGGAATTCTGGGACGCGATCGTGAATGGGATCGGAAGCGTTTGGGAAGAAAAGCGTCCGCCATATAAGGCGAAGAAAGGGATTGTGGTCGAGAGAGCGGAGGGGGATTTGTCTGTGTCTGCGGCCATTGGCTCAGACGTGGAAACTGAAACCGATACGGCGAGCTCTACTATTACTGCTTTGCCTTTATGGATCAGCGAAGATTTTACGGAACATGCCTCGGGCCGTCATGCCGGCACGGCCGAATATAGAGGCACCTGCACAGTATTGCCGGGGAGTCTCCAGCGATGCTCAGTGGTGGTCGGAGCCTTCGAGGCTTTTGAAAGTGGCACGCTGAGCAACTTCTCGATTTTCTTTGCTCACACGGGTTCGAAGGATCAGAAAACGGACAATCGTACGGGCGCGCTCGGCACGAGCATCTCCTGCGCCTCTGCGACTGGAGTGGCCTTCTCGTCCTGTCTTATCGGTACCAGTTGCGGCACCAACGCACAGGTTTCGCTGAGTATTCTCGTCACGTCTGCGTCAGCGACCATCACCGGCGGCAACATGTGGCGCGATGTCAATGCGGAGCATTTCACGTGTAGTCTTTCCCCCACGGCCGGCACCGGCGGAACAGGCAATTGCAACCTCACTTTCGCGAGCAGGTGTATGAGATTTGCGGGTGAGTACGACTTCTCAACCTGCACCTGTCTTGGCTGCGACACGTGTGGCGGGTCGCCTGTCGTGATCGATGTCGCCGGGGATGGCATCGCGTTGACGGATCCTGCCGGTGGCGTGGAGTTTGATCTCAACGGCAACGGTACGCGCGACCGGCTCGGTTGGACTCGTGCGGGCTCAGATGATGCGTGGTTGGCACTCGACCGCGATGGGAATGGCACAATCGATAATGGCGCGGAGTTGTTTGGAGATTTCACTGCGCAACCGGCGGCGCCAAACAAGAATGGCTTCCTGGCGCTGGCGGAGTTTGACAAGACTGCAAACGGCGGGAACGAGGATGGTCTTGTCGACAGTCGCGACTCGATCTTTAACAGTCTGCGCTTGTGGCAGGACAGAAACCACAATGGCATTTCCGAGCCGGAGGAACTTCATACGCTCGCTTCATTGAACGTCGTGGCCCTGGAGTTGGACTTCAAGGAATCCAAACGTGTAGACCAGTACGGCAACGAGTTCAAGTACCGTGCAAAAGTAAGAGACAGTGGGAGTGCCGGCCGCTGGGCGTGGGACGTGTTCCTGTCCCACTAATCTGTGTAATCCGTGTTATCCGTGGCTAAGAATCTGCCACGGATAACACGGATGGCTATTTCTTCGACGCTGGCAGCGTTCTGCGTGCGGGCTTCTCTTTCTTGAGGCCCAGGGCCCAGTCGGCCTGCATCAAGGTGTGAATGTCGCGCGTGCCTTCGTAGATGATGGCGGCCTTGCAGTTGCGCAGGTAGCGTTCGACCGGATAG
>JAICQI010000228.1 GCA_025937955.1 Pyrinomonadaceae bacterium | reverse complement strand
CTTCACGCAACTACGCGAGCCGTCTCATCGGTAACAAACTGATCTTCTACGCTCCGCACTATCTCTACTACGGCAATGCTTATCAGTCGTTTTTTCCAGCAGTCAGGAAATGGCACAAGGGCGCCACAGTGGAAGAGTTCCAACGCATTGTGCCCGCGACTCGAGTCTACCGCCCGCAAACAGATTTCAACGATGCGTACGGCATGGCCCTGCACACTGTCACCGTGTGCGATCTCGCTGGTGGCGGTTTTGATTGCCGGGCGACGAGCGTTATTGGACCTCCAGGACACGTATTCTACGTTTCACCTGATTCAGTTTATGTTTGGACCACGTCGTTGGGCCGCAACGAACGGGCTACCGGGCTGATCTTCAGAATGCCTTTGGATGGTTCTGGTCCAAGCGCGCTACGCGCTTCCGGAAGTCCTGTCGATCAGTTTTCATTCCTGCAAAGTGAAGACCAATATCTCAACGTACTCGTACGGTCTCGCGGGCAGGGCGACGGGATGTGGAAGGCGGAAATTACCGCCGGCGAAGTCGCGCTTATGCGAATTCCCATCATGAGCTTTTCGGATGGGAGTGAAATCGTGCCTGACTCGAGCTATCGCAAGCTGCCGAAGCCTGAAGGCTATACATTTCAGAACCGGTTCGTCGGCAATCACTTGATCTATGGCACGGGCAGCGGCTGGGGTTATCCGACCAAACAAGCCGAGCAGTCAAACCTCTTCATCGTGGAGTGGGCTCGCGGCAACTCGCACCAAATGACGTTGCCGCACGGTGTGGACCGGATCGAGCAGATGGGCTCTGATGCTGTTATTGTCGGCACTGACGGCAAAGACCTGCACTTCTCTTCGTTGCGACTGGGCCAGTGGCCGGAGATCGCTTCGCGCTACACGCGGAAAGGGGCGTCGCAGGGCGAGCTGCGCAGTCACGGGTTCTTCTACAAACCGGATGGCGATGACACGGGCACACTCGGTCTGCCGATCAGCGTACCAGGCCGTGCCGGGTACAAACACTTGTTCCAGGATTCTGCGGCAATTCTCTTCCTGCGAAACGACTCGTTACAATTTCACGAAGTGGGCGAGCTCGGTTCGCAGCCTGAGAGAGCGGTTGACGATCGGTGTCGTGCGTCGTGCATCGATTGGTATGGAAACGCGCGACCGCTGTTCCTGCGCGGCAGAGTGTTTGCGCTGCTGGGTTACGAGATCGTCGAAGGCACGCTCAACGACGGTCGCATGCAGGAACTCCGCCGGATCAATTACGCACCGGGCCGGCAATACGCGCTTCGCTGATTTTTTAGCCACGATGAACGCGGATCAAGAACCGCGAATAAACACGACAGATCTGTGTTTATCCGCGGCTTTGATCCGCGTTCATCTGTGGTAAACTGCCCCCATTTTTAGGAGGCCCCTATGTTCCGAAGACGCCTGAACTGTCTCTCTCTGCTGCTGATCCTGGCGTTTGCTTTCTCGCTCACGGCGCAAACTGCACGGCGTCCGCTCAAGCTCGACGACCTGAGCCGCTTTCGCAACGTAAGCGATCCCCAGATCTCGCCTGATGGCAAATGGGTGGCCTATGTCGTCAACACCACGAACACGAAAGACGACAAGTCGAACTCCCACATCTGGATGGTGGGCATCGACGGCAGCAACGATCGACAGATCACTTTCAGCAACGAGAGCGAGAACTCGCCGCGCTGGAGTCCCGACGGTAAGTATCTCTCTTTCACCTCCTCACGACCGGGCAAGACGCGCGGCAATCAGATTTGGCTTCTCGATCGCAACGGCGGCGAAGCACAACAGCTCACCGAGATCAAAGGACGTCTGCAGGGACACGAATGGTCTCCCGATTCAAAACGGCTGGCACTGGTGATCGGCGATCCCGATCCGGACGCGGACCCAAACCCATCGCCACAACCCGGCGCCACACCGCGCGTTCCCAAGCCGATCGTGATCGATCGCTACCGGTTCAAGCAGGACGGGGCGGGATACCTGCTGAGAGGGCGTAACACGTACATCTATCTCTTCGATCTCGAAACCAAGAAACTCGACCGGCTCACCAAGAGCAAATGGGATGAGGGCTCGCCGGCATGGTCGCCCGATGGAACTCGCATCGCCTTCATGAGTAACCACATTGAAGATCCCGATCGCGATCCTGCAGCGCAACTCTTTGTCGCCGAAGCGAAACCCGGCGCGACCGAGAAGCAGTTGACGCCGGAAGGCGCACGCGCCGGACGTTCGCGGCCCGAGTGGAGTCCCGACTCGAAGTGGATCGCTTTTCTCGAAGGCGAGGAGAAGAAGTACGGCGCTTACAGCATGGACCATCTCGCGCTGGTGCCGTCTGACGGCAGCAGTGCTCCCACTCGTTTCAAGGCGACGGAGGATCTCGATCGTGGCGTCTCTTCGCCGCGCTTCAGTCCGGACGGCAAATCCATTCGTTTTCTGGTCACTGACGATCGCTCCGTTTATCCGATGAAGGCCAACTTGTCCGGCGGCGCCGCGGAAAAACTACTCTCGCCACCGATCGTGATTTCCAGTTGGAATTTTGGCGCCGGCAAGGCGGTGGCAATCTCCGGCGGCGACAATAAGGCCAACGAGATCCACGTTTGGGAAGGAAACTCGCTTCGCCAGCTTACACACCAGAACGACGAGCTTTTCGCGGAGTTGGATCTGGGAGCCACAGAAGAGGTCGGGTTCAAGAGTAAAGACGGCACGCAGGTTAATGGTTTGCTGACGTACCCCACCGGCTACATGAAAGGAACTAGAGTTCCACTGCTGCTGCGAATTCACGGTGGTCCAAACGCACAGGACCAGCACTCGTTCAGTCTCGAGCGGCAGATGTTTGCGGCCCACGGTTACGCCGTGCTGGCAGTTAACTATCGCGGCAGTTCCGGTCGTGGACAAAAGTTCTCGCGCGCGATCTTTGCCGACTGGGGCAACTACGAAGTTCAGGATCTACTTGCCGGAGTCGATCACGTGATCAAGATGGGCGTCGCAGATCCCGATCGGCTCGGCGTGGGCGGCTGGAGTTATGGCGGCATCCTGACCGATTACCTGATCGCGACTGACAATCGATTCAAAGCAGCTACCAGCGGCGCTGGCACGGCCTTCACGGTGGCTTTCTACGGCACCGATCAATACATCATTCAATACGATCACGAGATTGGTCCGCCCTGGAATCCGAAAGCGTGGGAGACGTACGTGAAGATCTCGTACCCGTTCCTGCACGCGGATCGTATTCAGACGCCGACACTTTTTATGGGCGGCGAACGCGACTTCAACGTTCCGATTGAAGGCAGTCAGCAAATGTACCAGGCGCTGCGCACCCTCGGGATCGACACGCAGCTGATCATTTATCCAAACGAAAACCACGGCATTCAAAGGCCGAGCTATCAACGCGATCGGATGGAGCGATACCTGGCGTGGTACGAGAAGTACATCAGGAAAGCCGCGGGTCCGTCGAGCACTTCGACAGCGAAGTAGGTTCGTGGCTATAGTTGTCGCATGCGTCTGTTCGCGACATCCGATTTACATTCCGACTACAAGGAAAACTTTAACTGGCTCAAACAGCTCTCGGACACCGCGTACCGCGACGACGCGTTGATCGTCGCGGGCGATGTCTCTGATCGGTTGGAGATCGTTCGTGAGACTCTGCTCCTGCTGCGGGCGAAGTTTCGCCACGTGCTCTTCACGCCCGGCAATCACGAGCTCTGGGTGCGGGGTGAGCCGTTTGATTCCATCGAAAAGCTGAAGCGCATTTTAGACCTCTGTGAAGAGCTCGACGTAACTACGCGTCCGCTGCGTCTGGACGATGTTTGGGTAGTGCCGCTTTTCTCCTGGTACGACGGCGTCTTTGATTCCGAAAAAGATGAGCGTACCGCGCGACTGTCGTGGGTTGATTTTCACGTGTGCAAATGGCCTGAAGACGCCGCTCCGCTTCCCGATTACTTTCTGCGGATGAACGAACCGCATCTCAAGACTTACGATGCGCCTGTCGTAACCTTCTCACACTTCATCCCGCGTTCCGATATTTTTCCGCCGAAGGAATACTTGAGATTCAGTTGGTTGGAAAGCGTTTCGCTGTGTGCCGGACTGGACCATCAGATCAGAACGCTAAAGTCGCATACACACGTCTGCGGTCATACACACACGACTTTCGATCTCGTCATCGACGGCGTCCGATATATTCAAAACGCCGTCCGCTACCCACGCGAACGCACCGAAACAAGCGTCCCCATCAAGCAGATCTAGCCACAAGAAGGCACAAAAAACACAAAAGTTAAGAACCAGTCAATTTCATTTTGTGTTTTTTGTGCCTTGGTGTGGCTAGATCTGCTTATGCCTCTTTGTGGCCGTTGCGGCGCGGGATTTTTTGTAGTAAGCGGGCCAGGGTTTGCAGGTCGAAGGGTTTTGTGAGGTGGGCGTAGAAGCCCTGATCGGAGGCGCGCTGCACGTCTTCGGGGCGGCCAAATCCCGTCAACGCCACCGCCGGCAAATCCTGTTTACCCGGCAGATCACGCAGCCTGCTCAAAAACTCAAAACCATCCATCTCCGGCATCGAAATATCTGACAACACCACGTCAAACTCTCGCTCACGCGCAAAACGCAGCGCCTCGGCACCGCTCGTCGCCGCACAGACTGACGCTCCGCCAATCTCCAACAAGTGACGCACCATCTCTGTCGTGTCTTCCGAGTCGTCGACCACCAGCACTTCCATTCCCTGGAGTGTCCCGATAGTTAGATCCATTGACAGGCTCGGCCGACGTTTCGTATCGACGCTGCGCGGGAGTCGAATCGTAAACATCGCACCCTGCCCTACTCCCGCGGAATATGCCGCGACCGAGCCGCCGTGCAACTCAACCAACTGTTGGACCACGGCCAGACCAATGCCCATGCCCGACTGCGCGCGATTGGTGCCGGAATCAGCCTGGCGAAAGATCTCGAAAATATGTGGCAGGAACGACGTATCAATTCCCTGCCCGTTGTCGGCGACCGTAAGCACAATGTCCTCGCCGTCTTCGTCGAGGCGAACTTCGATGCGCCCGCCACGCGGCGTAAACTTCACCGAATTGTTCAACAGGTTCCAGATGATCTGCTCGAGCCTGACGGGATCGGCCTGCACAAACAACACTTCTTCAGGCGGCACCACCTGTATTTCAATATCTTTGCTATCCGCGTCGATGCGCACTGTCTCGATAGCATTCTGGATGGAAACCACGGGGGAAACAGTCTCTCGATTCAACTCCAGCTTCCCGCTACGCAGGCGCGAGAGATCTAGCAGATCGCGAATCAGTTTTGACTGCGCCACCGCGTTGCGCTTAACCGCGTCGGCCATGCGATGCAGGTTTGGTGACTTTTTGATATCGTCCATGCGCAGGAGTAACTCCGCGTAACCGAGAATCACGTTGAGCGGATTGCGCAACTCATGCGACATGATCGCCAGAAACTCATCCTTGAGACGATTTGCCTCCTCAGCGGTTTCGCGCAGCTCGTGCTCTCGCTCGAGCAACTGTTCTCGTTCCCCTTCAACTCGTTTGCGCTCGAGGTAATCGGCCGTCTGGCGCGCCAACAAATCCATCAAGCGCAACTCCTGCTCGCTCGGTCGATGAACGTTGCAAAAATGCGTGGAAATGATGCCGAGAACTTTGCCCAAGCTGCTCATCAACGGGAGCGACTGCACGGCCAGAATATCCGCTTCGCGCATCGCTTCGAGCGAGGGCCTGCCGGCATAGATCTCACTTTCAGTGATGTTCTCTACAATCACGCGTTGTTTCGTTAGCATCGCTACGCCGCACGCTGTATCTCCGGTGCTGACACACTCGAAAAACTCCACGAACGGTTCTTCGAAACCACTTTGCGTTGCGAGTCTAAGCGTGTCCGTGTTGTTATCGAGTAACTGAATGTTCCCTTTATCCGCTCCAGTGATATCAATAGCGACCTTCAGAACCTCTTCCAGACAACTGGCCACGTCGTTTGCTTCTATAGCGCAATAAGCCCCGATCTCGTTGAGGCGTCTCATTGCCTTCAAGTCAGCAGCACTGTGCTCGAGAATTCCGAAAAGACGCGCTTCGCTTTCACGCAATTCCTTTGTCCGCTCTGCAACCTGTTCCTCGAGATTGTTCTTGGCCTGGCGCAGTTTCTCTTCCAGTGCTTTCTGCGCCGTCAAATCGGTAACGACAATGCCGATCGAGTTTGTTTGCGGCTGTAGCTTGGCAAATGACATCAGCACCGGGACTTCCCGGCCATCGCCGGGACTGAGCGTGTATTCGCGCCGGATGCTCTGCTCCTTCGCCCGTTGCAGGTCTTGAAGAAACTGTTCGCGCAGTCCAGGAACGATGTAATCACCAAACGGGACACCGCTGGCGTTTGCCTCGGGCAAGCCAAGGATGTGAGCAAAGTTGCGATTGCTGTAAAGGATATACGAATCAGGAGAGACGCTAACGGCGCCCTCATTCATTTCGTCGATCATGAGCCGGTAAGGATAATCGGCGCTGGTCAACGTGTAGATAACTTCGCCCTGTGGACTATCGACTACGAGCGCATCGACTTCGCCCTCCCGGATCGCCCGCAGGGTTTCTTCCGCTTCCTGGAGCCGGCGCTCCAGTTCAATGACTTCGTCCTCGCCGATTTTTGAGCTCTCTTTTAACTTTGCCATTTCCTTTTATGCATGAGGTTCCTGGCGTTTGTAGATGTCCAACCCAACCAAAATTTTCTGTGTGTTGGATAGATCGCCAACAAACTTTCGCAGGGGGCGCGGTAATTTCTTCACGAGTGTCGGGGCCGCGATGATCTGCTCCTCGCGCGCCGCCGCCGGGTTCTCGTAAATATCAATTACTTCCAAATCGTAGTCAGGTAAATGCTCTTCACATATCTTCTTCAGGTTATGAACAGCTCTCAGGGAGTTAGTTGACGAGCCGGTCACATACAGCCGCAGTATGTATTTCGCGCGTTTCAGCGCCGTGCTTTTCAGCGCCTCTTCAAAAGCTTCCGTTGCGTGGCGAAGCTTACTTTTTACGTGAGCTTTGCCATTGTTTTCATCTTTTGGCTTTGCCATTTAGCACACACTTTCATTGCTAACGCGGTTGAATATCCAGGCCAACCAGAACACGCTCGGTGTTGGAGAGATCGCCGATGATCTTTCTGATCGGCTGCGGAAGTTTCCGTACGAGCGTCGGGATCGCCAGGATCTGATCTCCCCGCGCCAACGTCGGGTTCTCCATCAGGTCGATGACTTCGATGTGATACTCACCTTTCAGATACTCCTCACAAATGTCCTTCAGGTTCTTGAAGGCGGTGAGCGAGCGCGGAGTTTGCCCTGCAACATAGAGGCGCAAATTCCAGCGGGCTGAATTACCGTCGGCTGACGGCGCTTGCCCATTGCTCGCTCGTCGTAACTTTTTACTGGGGGTAACTTTCATCGAACAGTTCCTTTCCGGGCCTTTCTGGCGCCGTTGCCCTCGATTTGTACTCCTCCAAGATCAGCCTTCCGCATGCGTGCTATTTCGAGTCGCTGGTCTGCAATCACTTTTTGGCGTTTCTCCTCTTCATCCAGCTCTCTGAGAATAGCATCGCGTTCGGTTTCATACTGTCCTTTCAACGCGATTAACTGCGCTTCGTAAAGATCCTGCTTCCGCTGCAGCTCGCGTTGTTTGCGTTCTATTGAGAGCCGGCGATCGACTTCGGCGGCTCGTTCTCGTGCGACTTGTGACGACCGCGCCGAGCCCATTAAAACTCCTTCCGTGCCGATGTAGGCATCGACCAGTTCGATACCATGATCGGTCAGCAGAAATTCACGCACCTGGTTTGAGTGCGCAATTCCGCGAGCCTTCAGAATGTAGAGTCCGCGATTTCGTTCGCCGTTCGATTCGATATTTTTTACCAGCAGCCATGCATCCATCAACGACGACACGTCCACTACCGAGTCTTCAAGATTATTTCCAGCTGAGGTCAAACTCGTAAACATCCCGGTAATCTGCTGCACCTTCAGAAAATCGATCAGCCGCGTGAGCATCGATTTGGTCTCTACCTGCTCACCGATCGCCAGGAAGTTCGTAATCGGATCGACAACTACGACCGCCGGCTCAAATTCACTGATCGCTTTGTGAATCATCGCCAGGTGTACTTCCAGTCCCCACGTTGAAGGCCGTGCGTTATGAAACTTGAGCAGTCCTTTCTTGACAAACTTTTCGAGATCGAT
>JAICQI010000125.1 GCA_025937955.1 Pyrinomonadaceae bacterium | reverse complement strand
GCCGGGAAGGAAAGCCAATGGTTACCAAACTTCAACGCTCGGACACGATGGACCGCATTGCAGAGCTTCTGGGGCCGAATGCATCTGAACTGCTAAACCATACTTCAGAGACCATTCCGAAAGAGCATCTGCATCTTCCTGGCCCGGACTTTGTGGACCGCGTTTGGTCGATCTCGGATCGGTCTCCGGCAGTCCTGCGTTCCCTGCAGAGTCTGTTTAATCACGGACGGCTCGCGGGCACGGGATATTTGTCGATCCTGCCTGTAGACCAGGGAATCGAACATTCGGCGGGGGCTTCGTTCGCGCCGAACCCGCAGTATTTCGATCCGGAGAACATCGTCAAGCTTGCTGTCGAGGGTGGGTGTAATGCAGTTGCTTCAACCTTCGGCGTGTTGGGAACGGTGGCGCGGAAGTATGCACACAAGATTCCGTTTATCGTGAAGATCAATCACAACGAGTTGCTGACGCTGCCGAACAAGTTCGATCAGGTGTTGTTTGGGACTGTTAAAGAAGCTCACAACCTCGGCGCGGTTGCGGTAGGCGCCACAATCTATTTTGGCTCGGACGAATCGACGCGGCAGATCAGCGAGATCAGCGAGGCCTTTGCGCAGGCGCACGATCTCGGCATGGCCTGCATTCTCTGGTGTTACCTGCGCAATCCGAAGTTCAAGGTCTCGGAAGGCGACATGCACGCTTCAGCGGATCTCACGGGTCAGGCAAACCATCTGGGTGTGACCATCGAAGCAGATATCATCAAGCAAAAACTTCCCGAACGGAATCGTGGATACAGCTCCGTGGAAACAGCACTGGGTAGTACTTACGGAAAGATCAGCAAAATCGTTTACGAAAAGCTTACCAGCGACAATCCGATCGATCTGGTGCGCTACCAGGTGGCGAATTGCTATATGGGCCGCGCTGGATTGATTAACTCGGGTGGCGAGTCGAAGGGCGCGAGTGATATGGCTGAGGCCGTTCGCACGGCGGTGATCAATAAACGCGGTGGTGGCATGGGCCTGATCTCCGGCCGCAAAGCGTTCCAGCGCCCGATGAGCGAGGGCGTGCAATTGCTGAACGCCATCCAGGACGTTTATCTCTCCGAAGAGATCACGATAGCGTAGTCACAGATTTACACCGATTTTACGACACGGATGATCACGGATCCGATCCGCGCCTATCCGTCTTTTAAATCCGTCTAATCCGCGACCCCCGTATATTCCTCCGTTGCAACCTAAACCAGCACAAGAGAACGACGTTGCACTGCTGAGCGCGATTGCCGCCAGGGATGAGGTGGCCCTCGCACAGCTTTACGATCGTTATCGCGCCATCCTGTTTGGGTTGCTGATGCGTATATTGAATAACCGCGAGGAAGCGGAAGACGTTCTCCAGGAAGTTTTCATGCAGGTTTGGCGCAAAGCCGAAGACTTCGACGAAAATCGCGGACGTCCCTTCACGTGGCTGGTCACACTGGCGCGCAGCCGCGGCATCGATCGGCTGCGAACGCTCGCAGCCCGTGAACGCGTTGCCGAAGCCGGCGCGCGCGAACCGTCGGAAGAGATCTCGGATGCGGTAACCGACGCGTTCAAGTCAGAACAACGTGGTCTTGTTAACGACGCGCTCGCCAAACTCCCCGACGAGCAAAAGCGCCCGATAATGCTTGCCTATTTCGAGGGTCTCACTCAATCTGAAATCGCAACGAGTTTGGGCGCACCACTCGGCACAGTAAAGACGCGCATGCGCACCGGCATGATTCGACTGCGCGAGCTGTTGGCCGGCCAGGGAGAGAGTTTTGGATTTTGAGTAATCGGATGGTCCACGAAGAGTACAAGGAGATGATTCCGGCGCGCGCGCTGTCAGCGCTCGACGCAGCGGAAGCGCACGCTTTGAACGAGCATCTCGAAAACTGTGCTGAGTGCCGCAAGGAGCTCGAGGAGTGGCAAGCAACCGCGGCAACTCTGGCCCTAACAGCAGACTCGGTAGAACCGTCGCCGGCAGTCCGCGAACGGATCCTCAGCGAAGTGCGAAAAGATCTTGCATCTCCCGAGGTATTGCCGTTCAGATCCACTCCACGAAACATCTGGAGCTCATTCGGGTCGTTGGGCGCGATGGCAGCAGTAGTGCTGCTCACTGCCTTGATTGTTGGTTTGATCGTTCTGTGGCAACAGAACGGCCGGATGCGAGAGGAGCTCGCGCTATCGAAACAGTTTGTCGAGCTCGTCACCACGCCCGGCGCGCGAGTGAGTGAGCTTAAAGGAATCGACCTGGGCGCGGGCGCGACTGCAAGTCTCGCTTACGATCAGAATGGTCATGCGATGTTGATGGCCAACAAGCTTCCCCAACCGCCTCAAGGAAAGGCCTACCAGTTATGGTTTATCGTCGGGAAAAATCCGCCGATGCCCGGCAAGACATTCTCGCCTGACAACACCGGCAAGGGAATGTTGAAGGAGCAGATGCCAAGAGAGGCAATAAATTCAGCTATTTTCGCCATAACCATGGAACCTGAGAGGGGAAGTGTTGCTCCCACCAGCCCTATCTACCTGCGCTCTTTCGAGGTCAACTAATTTCCTAAAAGCTGTTACACTCCCCACATCATGGACAAGGGGAAACAACCACCACCGGTCGATAACTCTGTTTCGGATTCCACTGGGCAATACGATCTGCGCTTTGTCTTGTGGCGACAGTTCTGTGCGCAGTATCAAATTCCGGTCGATACGTTACCGAGCCAGTTGGACGACGAGCAGAAGGAATTGTGGGAAGAGATGAAGGCGAGACGTTTGAAATAAAATTTAGCGGCTAAAAATACCGGTGTGTTAAAAACGGATTAGTTAATCGCTCCTCACCGATAGTGGTAACTGGTCCATGTCCGGAATAGACCTTAACATCGTCATCAAGCGTCAACAGCTTATTTTTGATCGAGCTCAGCAGTTGCTCCGTTGAGCCTCCTGGCAGATCCGTCCGGCCGATCGAACCCGCAAACAGCACATCACCAACAAACACCGCTTGTTCGGCTCGTTCGTAAAGCACCACGTGGCCCGGTGTGTGGCCGGGGCAATGAAGCACTTCGAATTCGAGTTTTCCTACCGAGTACTTTTCGCCGTCAGTCCAGTAGTGATCTACCGGCGGCGGCTCTTCAAACGTAAAGCCGAGTGCGGCCCACTGCGCGCGCGGAATGCCGATCCACGCAGGCTGCTCCGGCAGTGCTTGATACATGAACTCGTCGCCTTTGTGCAGGTTGATTTTTGCCTCCGGCTTGAGCTTCTTGAGCGCTGCGACACCGCCGACGTGGTCGAGATGTGCGTGAGTTAACGTGATTGCCTTTAGCGTGAGACCGCGGCGCTCGAGGCTCTCGACAATCCGTTCTGCCTCGTCTCCCGGATCGATGCAAATGGCCTGCTTTGTCTCTTCACAGCCGACGATACGGGTATGTTGCTGAAAAGCGGTGACGGTGATTTCTTCGATGATCATTAGCTTTGTATAATACTGCACAATGCCAGTAACCGCTCAATCAGCGCCGCTAGCCGCAGTCCTCGATTCGATGACCACTGAAGGTGCGCCCGAGTTGACTGAACATCTCGACGCCGGCGCCCTCAAATGCTATGCATGCGGCCATCGTTGCCTGATTAAGCCAGGTAAACGCGGCATCTGCAAGGTGCGATTCAACGAAGGCGGGCATCTTCGTGTACCCGCAAATTACGTCGCTGCCCTGGCTTGTGACCCAACGGAGAAAAAACCGTTTTTTCATGTGCTGCCTGGTTCCGACACGTTGACGTTTGGAATGTTGGGCTGCGATCTGCATTGTGCTTACTGCCAGAACTGGCTCACGTCGCAGGCGCTGCGAGATGATTCCGCCGGAACCAATCCGACGATGGTTTCACCGGAGCGTTTGGTCACGATGGCAAAAGCGTACGGCGCACAGATGATTGGAAGTAGTTATAACGAGCCGCTGATCACGGCTGAATGGGCTGTTGAGGTTTTCAAAAAAGCGAAGCCGGCGGGATTCAAAACGGCCTTCATCTCAAACGGGAATGGAACGCCGCAGGTGCTCGACTACCTGCGTCCGTGGACTGACTGCTACAAGATCGATCTGAAGTCGATGGATGACAAGAACTATCGACAGCTTGGTGGCGTCGTCGACAACATTCTCGAGACTGTGAAGATGGTCCACGAGCGTGGCTTCTGGGAAGAGATCGTGACGCTGGTGATTCCAGGGTTCAACGACTCCGAAGACGAGCTGCGTCGCGCTGCCGAATTCATCGCCTCGGTCTCACCCGACATTCCGTGGCACGTGACTGCGTTTCACCAGGACTACAAGATGACTGAGAACTCGAACACGACCGCGGCCCAGTTGATGCGGGCTTGTGAGATTGGTCGTGAAGCGGGTCTCAACTACATCTACGCGGGTAACCTTCCGGGCCGCGTCGGTCGGTGGGAGAACACTTATTGCCCGTCATGCGATGAGTTGCTGGTGGAGCGTTTTGGTTACCTGATTCGACAAGTAAACGTCACGAGCGCAGGTCGCTGCCCAAGTTGCTCCACCACGATTCCCGGCATCTGGAGCGACAGATGAACACGGGTAAAACTATTTTGGAGGTGCTAAGACCTTAGTCGCCTGCGAAGCTATCACCTGCCACTTGCCATCCCGTTTTGCGTAAACCTCCAGAAACCGATACTCACCGCTGATATCGATCGTCTTCTTGGTATTCGGATCTCTGTATTTTCCATTCTTGATAACGCTGCGCCCGGCGAGGAACGCTGCATTCGCGTCGATGACTGTCACCTTTGGGTCAATCATCTCAAACGAATCGGAGGTGACATCTCCCGCTTCGACAGTGCGCACTTCGTCAGCCTTGGTTGCCACTGTTCCGTCCGGGTAGACAAGCACCGCATCGTCCGCCACCACCTTACGAACCGAGTCCCCATTCTTTGTTTTGGGCGCGTCCATCCATTCGCGTTCGAGCTTGAGTATTTCAGCCTCGATTGCAGCAGGATCAACCCTTTCCTTCACCGGACTTGCCGCAGCTACCGCATCATTCTTATTGGTTTCAGTGCTTGCTCGCATGCATCCAGTCAATACCACGGCCAGCAGGATCACAAATAAAACGAGTGCGCTTTTCTTCATCGAATCTAAACTCCTTTTACATGGGTCAACAGCGTCCAAACTTCTACGCTAAACTCTCCGCCCAGTCAACTTTTTGCAGTGTCCCTCCAGATATTGACATCGCCGCTTCCTTCGGATTATTGTTCGCCCCATTAACCTACCTGTTTGTAGTGAACACGAAATTCGAAAGGAGTAACCATGACTCGCCTTTTGAGATCCTCAAAATTTTGGTTACTAAACCGAGCTTTGCTCGTGGCAATCACTTTAACAATTGCGGCAGTGGTATCATTTGCTCAAACCACCCGGCCCCGCCCCAATGCGGCGCCCGATGAAGATCCGGTTTTTCACGAATATCGAGGAGTAAAAATCGGCTGGCTTGCGGATGAAGTGCGAAAGAAACTAGGCAGTCCGGCGAATAAGGGAGACGAGCAGGACTTCTACGTTTTCTCTGATTCCAAGGAAACTGCGCAAGTTCTTTATGACAAGGCGACCGGCAAGGTGACGGCCATCTCAGTGGATTTCATGAACGGAGCCCGTGAAGTGATTACTCCGCAACAGGTGTTCGGCACTGACTTCGATGCCAAGCCCGACGGCTCCAAGTACAAACTCGTGCGATATCCGAAAGCTGGTTATTGGGTTTCGTACAGCCGGACAGCGGGTGACACGCCGATCATCACCGTTACGATCCAGCAAATTCCGTCGCAGTGATTCTGGCGCGAAACATTAAGGACAGAGCTCTTTTCGAGGGATTCAACAAAGTCGGAATCGTCGGCGCCCAGTCGCTTGCAGACGAAGGGCGCCGGCTCAAAGAGTGGCTTGCGCGCGGCTACCACGGCGAGATGGGCTGGATGGAGCGCGACGTTGAGAAGCGCATCAGTCCGCAGGAGATCTTCCCGCAAGCACGCTCCGTCGTAGTTGTCGCACTCAACTACTTCACGCCTCAACAGCATCAGCAAAATCCCACTACTGGAAAAGTTTCTCGCTACGCGTGGGGAGACGACTATCACGATGTAGTTAAAGAAAAACTCACGTCACTGCTTTCATGGATTCGCGAGCGGGAGCCGAGTGCCGAAGGGAAGGTGTGCGTTGATATTCAGCCGACGATGGACAAGGCGTGGGCAGTGCGCGCGGGTTTGGGCTGGCTCGGGAAACACTCGAATGTGATCACGCCGGAGCACGGCTCGTGGGTGTTCATCGGCGAACTGCTGCTGAATCTGGAATTGGACCATGACACGGAGCGCGTTGAGGATCACTGCGGCACGTGTACACTCTGCATCGACGCGTGTCCGACGGCGGCGATTACCGAGCCTTACGTAGTAGATTCGAACAGGTGCATTTCCTACGTGACGATCGAACTGCGCGCGCCGGAATTGCCGAGTGAAATTGATCTTTCGGGGTGGTTGTACGGCTGCGACATCTGCCAGGATGTTTGCCCGTGGAATCGTTTTGAAGAGACGACGAGTGAAACGCGCTTCGCTCCGCGCGAGGGAAACGTCAACGCGGAGCTTGACGAGATACTCGAATTAACACCGGAAACTTATGCGGTGCGGTTTCGTGGTAGCGCGATGAAGCGTGCAAAACTGTCAGGTTTGCAGCGCAACGCTCGCGCTTTAACCTGCGTTCACCATGACACGTAATCCTGCTTTTGCGGAAGAGATTAAAGCCAGCTTCGCGAAACAAACGATCATGGGTCTGATCGGCGCGGAGTTGAGCCGTGTCGAACCTGGCATTATCGAGATCACGCTTCCATATCGAGCGGATTTAGCTCAGCAACATGGCCATTTGCACGCCGGCATCGTGACTACCATTGCCGACTCCGCGTGCGGCTACGCGGCGTACAGCTTGATGCCTCCGAAATCGGAGGTTTTAAGTGTCGAGTTCAAAGTTAACCTTATGCGACCGGCAAAAGGCGAAATGTTTGTAGCGGTGGCGGAAGTAGTTAAGTCGGGCAGAACGCTCACGGTAGTTCGCGCTGACGTGTTTGGTGTGGACCATAGCGGCAAGCGCGAGCTCGTGGCGACGATGCTGGGCACGATGATGTGTCTTCAGTAAGACCGAAAAATGTGTCTCATTCATTCCATCGGCGGCGCCTTCACACGACAACCCGAAGAGTTGGATCGCAAGCTCAGTGTTGAGTCGTCGGATCTGGTGAAACGCGCTTTCGACGATATCGATTCTGAGAAGTTGGTGGATCATCACGTTCACGTCGCGGGTCTTGGCGTTGGCGGCACGAACACTTTCGTCAATGCGAAGATGCGCACGTGGCGACATCCGTTTCATCGTCTGAAGTTCAAGGTTTATATGAGCTCGGCCGGCGCAGTCGATGAAGACAAGGCCGACACGCAGGTTATCGACCGTCTCGTGCGCCTCGTGGGTCATATTCGCGGGCATGGCAAGCATCGACTGCTCGCCTTTGACAAGCATTACCGTCGCGACGGCTCAGTGAATCTCGAGAAGACTGAGTTTTACGTTCCTAACGAATACGTTTTTGAACTGGCCGAGCGACATCCTGACCTGTTCATTCCGAACATTTCCGTCAATCCTTACCGGCCTGACGCGTTTGCAGAGCTCGAGAGATGGGCCAGCCGCGGCGCGCGTGTGGTGAAGTGGCTGCCAAACGCGATGGGGATCGATCCTTCAGATCCGAAGTGTGATCCGTTTTATCAGAAGATGAAGGAGCTGGATTTGATCCTGCTGAGTCATGGCGGCGAGGAGAAGGCGGTCGAGGCTGAAGAGGATCAGAAACTCGGTAATCCGTTGTTGTTGCGACGCGCGTTGGACCACGGGGTGAAAGTGATCGTCGCGCATTGTGCGGGGCTCGGCACGAACGAAGATCTCGATAGCAAGGACCGCGGGCAATGTGACAATTTCGATTTGTTTCTCCGTCTGATGGATGAGAAGCGTTACGAAGGGCTGGTGTTTGGCGAGATCTCGGCCATGACGCAGTTCAACCGTAGCGAAAAACTGCAAACAATTCTCGAACGGGAAGACTTGCACGAAAGAATCGTCAATGGAAGTGACTATCCTCTGCCGGCTGTGAACATTTTGATCCGCACCAGGCCGCTTGTGAAACAGGGATACCTCGACAATTCTGACGGCAAATGTCTGAAGGAGATTTACGATTACAACCCGCTGCTGTTCGACTTCGTCCTCAAGCGCTCGCTGAAGCATCCTCAAACCCGGAAGAGGTTGCCGGCCGCCGTCTTCATGTCGAATCCGGCTCTCTCCGTGTAAATCCGTGTTCTAAATAGTATGATTTCCCTGATGTTGAAGGATTCTTACAAACGCCCGATTCGCGACTTGCGCGTGTCGCTCACGGATCGTTGTAACTTTCGTTGTTTCTACTGCCTGCCGCACGGCGAGCCGCCCATTGCGCCCAAAGAACAGATGCTCTCGTTCGAAGAGATTGACTACGTTTGCGAAATCTTTGTGGCACTGGGCATCGAAAAACTCCGGCTGACTGGTGGCGAACCGATGTTGCGCCGCGATATCGAAACGATCATTCAAAAGCTGGCGCGGTTGAAGCCTTCGGGCCTTCGTGATCTCGCGCTTACGACCAACGGCTATTACTTGCCTGACCGCGCTCAGAGTTTGAAAGATGCAGGCCTCGATCGCGTCACGATCAGTCTCGACAGTTTGAAGCGGGATGTTTTTAAGCGAATGACGGGCGTCGATGTGTTGGACAAAGTTCTTGCCGGTATCGACGCAGCGAAGAAAGCTGGGCTCGAACCAATAAAGATTAATGCTGTGATAGTGCGCGGGCACAACGAAGACGAAGTCGCGGATTTCGCGGCGTTCGCCCGTGATTACGACGTGAAGATGCGGTTCATCGAATTCATGCCGCTTGATTCCGGTCACGAGTGGGCGCGCGAGGATGTTGTTTCCGGGAAAGAGATTCGCGACCGGATCAGCGAGCGCTTTCCGCTCGTGCGAGTTGACGTTGCGAGAGGTTCCGACACGTCATCGCGTTATCGCTTCGCGGACGGTGCTCCGGGAGAAATCGGAATAATCGCGCCGGTCACAGAACCATTTTGCGGCGCTTGTTCGCGAATACGATTGACTGCTGACGGCCAGATCCGCACGTGTCTTTTTTCCACCGTCGAGCATTCGCTACGCGATGTAGTTCGCAGCGGCGCGTCACGCGCTGAGATCATCGAATACATTCACTCGGTGATAATGAAAAAAGAACCCCGCCACTTCATCAACGATCCCGGTTTCGTCGCCCCCTCACGTACCATGAGCTTTATCGGCGGTTAATCGTGTTTGAGTTATCTATCAACTGAGAGTAGAATCGTCCCAAATTTGATTTACAACACTCACACAACACCTATGAGCACCAAAGTCGAAGCCACAATCGAAGATCTCTACAAGGTCGAGGGCAAGGCTGAGCTCGTCAACGGAGAAATTGTACTAATGCCGGGAACTGGCGGTTTACCTCACTATGCTGCCCGTGGGATCACGTTGTCACTAGCAGCCTACGAAAAGACGATCAAAAGAAGTTACGCATTCGGAGATAACGCGGTTTTTGTGGTCAATCTGCCTCATCGCAAATCGTTCAGTCCCGATGCCGGCTTTTACGTTGGCGAGCTCACGATGAAGTTTTTCCAGGGTGCGCCGGTGTTTGCGGTTGAGGTTCGTAGCGAAAATGATTATGGACCTAGTGCCGAACGTCGAATGGCGCAGAAGCGGGCGGATTATTTCGCTGCAGGCACGCTCGTTGTTTGGGATGTGGATCTATTAAGCGCGGATGTGGTGCGTGTTTATCGAGCGAGCGATCCTGAACGCGCAACGATTTATCATCGCAGCGAAATCGCAGAAGCTGAGCCTGCTGTACCCGGTTGGACCATGGCAGTTGATGATCTATTTCCAGAGAAAAACTCACAAACAAACCTATGAGCACCAAAGTCGAAGCCACAATCGAAGATCTCTACAAAGTCGAGGGCAAGGCTGAGCTCGTCAACGGAGAAATAATCCTCATGTCTCCAACAGGCGGTCTCCCGGGTTACGCGGGCGACAAAATATTTTCCTCACTTCTTGAATACAGCGAGCTCCGGAAATCTGGATGTCCGGTCGGCGACAACAAAGCTTTTGTAGTGAACCTTCCTCATCGGCGGTCGTTCAGTCCTGACGCCGCTTTCTACCTCGGCACCGTTACGATGGATTTCTTTGAAGGCGCTCCCGTGTTCGCTGTCGAGGTTCGAAGTAAAGGTGATTATGGACCGAAGGCTGAGCGCCACATGGCACAGAAGCGCGCGGATTATTTCGCCGCAGGCACGCTCGTTGTTTGGGATGTGGATTTGTTGAGCGAGGATGTTGTGCGGGTGTACCGCTCAAGCGAGCCTGAAAGAGCGACGATTTATCACCGCGGCGAAATCGCAGAAGCTGAGCCTGCCGTGCCGGGCTGGACAATGACCGTGGATGAGTTGTTTCCGGAGCAATAAGGCATATGGGTCCTACAGGACTTATACAACCTATACTCTCGCGCCTTCGTCAATCTCCTTCACTGCACGCAATCCCGAAGACAGCGCCCCCTGCATCCACGAAACCCACGGTGAGAGATGTTCACCCGCGAAATGGATCCGGCCATCGGGCGCTGCGGCGCTCAGGAAGTCCAAACCAACGAAGGCCCACGCCCCGCGCGACCATTCATCTTCCGTCCAACACTTGGACCCGCCGCGCTCAAAGTTCTCCCGTAGACCACCAAAAATCCCATCCAACTGCTT
>JAICQI010000050.1 GCA_025937955.1 Pyrinomonadaceae bacterium | reverse complement strand
TGCTTGATCACAACGCCGCGCGGATCGGTGACCGAAGAGAGGCGAGCACCTGTGTATGCGTAACGCCAGGTTTGATTAAGCGGACCCTGTACCGTTAACAAAACATTGGCGGTGCCGCCGGACACTCCATAGGTGTAATTCCATATGCGTCCGATCGGATCGGTTGCGCGTGTTACAAGGCTACCGGAGTAAGTGAGGGTTACTGAGCGGCCTACGGAATCAGTGATAGTTGTAAGATTGGCGCCAGTGTAGCTGAGCGTAGTCGCGTGGCCATTGCGATCCACTAATGCCGTCAACGTTCCCGCCGAGTTGAAACGCAGGAGGTCTCCATCAGCGAAACGGTATTCAAAAGTGCCGTCGGTGAGTTTACGAACAGCGTCGCCTAACTGTCCGCCACGCGTGTTGGTGGTGAAGACCAGCGCCCCATCCGAGTCTGTGCCGGCGTAGTTGTAGAGTCGCCCTTGTACGTCGTAGGGCATGCGGACGCGCCCGGCGCCGCCAACTGCCCAGGTACCAGTTAGTCGTACGTCAAAATTATCTCGAGTGCCGCGACCAAATCGCCCGGTGTTTCCTGAGGCCGACAGGTCGCTGGTGTAGATGCGGACCAACTGAACACCACCGAGCGGACCGCCAAAACTAAGATCCGCCGCTTGCTCGATCTTCATTCCGGTGGTGAAGTCGACGGGGTTCCCGCCTGAGCCTTCGTCCGAGCAATCCTTGCCCTTGTCTGGGCCAGGGCCATTGGGATCATTTCCTGGTGGAAGAGCAGGAAAGTGCCACGAGAAATCCGGCAAGCCGTACGGCCTGCCGGTAGCCGGATCGATCTCAGGCGCGATGGTCCGACCATCATCACTCACACGTCCAAAGCCGTAGACGTACCACTGCACGGTGTCGTGATTGAAGGCATAGAGATCGACGCGCGTTCCGGGACTGGTTCCCAACGAGTTGGGATAAGTCACCGGCATCGGAAGGTCAGCAATAGCGCCGCCCGGCTGGCTGGTAAACACCATCGCAGCCCTGACGTTTGCAGGCAGCGGTGCAGGCGTGCGGTCTATTGCCAGCGGCGTGATGGAAACACGCGCTACCGGCGAGCCATCGCGATTGCGCAAGTTGGCGCCGGCAGGAATCGTCATCTGCAAACCTGGCAAGCGAGGATTACCGGCGGCAGTGTTCTGCCCGGGCACAACTTCAACTTCGAACTGCGTGTCAATCGGAGGCAGGTAGAAAATGTAAGGATTGACGTTGGCTTGACCGGCTACGATGTTCGCCGGTTCGATGATGATCGGATAAGTCTTATTTGGTGAGCTTGCTGTGCGGCCATCGATCATCAACGGGCGATTGGTTCCGGCAGTGATTCCTGAAAGCAGGAAAGAACCGGATGCATCAGTCATCGCGGTCTTGCCGTCAAGCGATGCAGTGGCGCCGATGATGGGCTCCCTGTCAGTTGAAAGGACCCGACCCGATAACGTCGTTTGACCACCAGCCATCACGTTCAGTGTGGCGCCTGCGGTTCGTTCGATATCATTTCCGGCGATACTGGCAACGCCACGAATCGTGAATGGATAGCTGCCAGGTGAGATCGTGCCACTGAGTTGAACCGTCAGTGTTGAATTGGCTCCGGCAGTGATCTGCGCTGGATCGAACGTTGCCGTAATGCCCGCGGGCAAACCCGTGGCCGTCAGACTGGCGATTTGACTGAACGTGGTTTGGGCACTGGTAATAAAAACTACGTAAGTACCCGCCCCGCCCTGCACGGCAGTTGTGGTCGAGGGCGCTACTGTTAACTGAAAATCCTGTTCGGTATCGACTGTGAACGCGGTTGCTGTCGCAGCAGTTCCGCCCGCGTGCGAAAGTTCAATCAGACCGGTGAACGCGCCGTTGGGCACGATGACACGAACTTCAGTTGCGGTGGCACTGCTCACAAGCGCCGGGACTCTCGAGCCACTGTTACCTGCAAAAGTGACGGAAGGATCGTTGGCATCCACCTTGAGATTGGAGCCAGTGAGCGTCACCTGCGTGCCGGGCGTACCACGCTTCGGACTGAAGTCTGTGATAGCGGGAGCAGGAAATTGATTGACGACAAAGTCGGTCGGAGCAGTGGTGGTCCCACCTTCCGTTTCTACCGTTACTGGACCAGTCGCTGCGTCTGAAGGAACTACGACTGTGACTACTGTATGTGTCGCCTGTGTTACTGAACCAAAAGTTTGTCCGCCGCCGATCCTTGCAAAACGAACGACGTTGCGTTCAGGCCCGCGCGCATCGAATCGTGCGCCGCGAATCTCGATTGTGTCGCCTGCGCGTCCGCTCGGTGGAATGAGTGCATGAATGATCGGAGGCAAGAGAACGCGACGCAATACATTGTTGCCTGCGTCAGCGACGACGATCGCGCTCGAGTTTGAAATCGCCAGGCCTCGTGGCGTGAAGAAACGGGCTACGTTGCCTGGTCCATCCGTGAGACCGCGAATTCCGGTACCCGCGAGAGTAGTAACCGCATCATTTGATCCACTTGCGGCCAGGTTGGGATCAACCGAGCGGATGAGCGAGTTGACCGTATCGGTGATGATGATCTTGCCATCGCTATCGATCGCGATTCCTGAGGGCTCAGCGAAACGAGCCTGAGCAGCCGAGCCGTCTTTGAAGCCACGCTCAGCGCCGCTCACCGTGATCACGGTACCGGCTGAATCAAGACGGCGAATGCGATGGTTACCAGCGTCGGCCAGGTAAACGTAGACATTCTGTCCGTCAACGGCGATACCAATCAGTCCGTCAAAACGCGCGCTGGGGGAATCGTTGGATCCAACCGAGCCGTCACCAGCCAGGCTCGTTACTGTCCCCGCAGGATCAATCTTTCGCACCGCTGAGTTACCGGTGTCAGCGACATAGACATTGCCTGCGTTATCAGTAGCAACGCCTTGTGGCGCATTGAACCGTGCCTGGTTACCAGGACCGTTTTGCAAGCCCGGTGTTCCATCACCTGCGAGCGTCGTAACAGTTCCGTCCGAAGCAATGCGACGTACTCGGTTGTTAGCCGTGTCAGCAACGTAGACTATGCCAGTCGGGCCAACTGCGATGCCCTGCGGATTATTGAACATCGCCGCGCCACCGGCTCCGTCGGCGAAACCAGCATTTCCGCTACCAGCGAGGGTTGAAACGGCCCAATTGGTTGGCGCCGCTCCTCCCATTTGGCGCACCATCCGGATTCGCTGGTTATTGGCATCTGCAACATAGATCGTATCGTCTGGTCCAATTGCAATGCTGCTGAGTTTTTGAAAGCGCGCGTCGGGCCCGTTACCGTCTGCAAACCCAGGCGTGGCGCTGCCGGCTATCGTTGCGACGTTTGCGAATGAGGCGCCAGGTGGTGTCGCAGCGTCGATCGTAAAACTGGCGGGCAAGCTGACTGTCTCAAACGCTCCGCCAGCGAGAGGTGTAGACACTTGCGCTGTGCGCGGCTCGAGCGCTGCTGTGGGAGAAACCACTACGGCGGCGATTGCAGTCGTCGGATTAACCACATTGACGAGACCAGGTTCGCCGTAACCGGCGCCGCCCACTCCGACTTCACCGCCGAGTGATGCGCGCGTTTGGCCCTGCACCCAATGCGTGTTTGTACCTTGTAGGGTGACGCTCAGGATTTGTCCCTGGGTAGTGCGTGCCGGAGCGACACTGACCAGCTCGGGCTGGTTTGCGTTGCGCGTCGCCGTAATGGTTATGGTGAGATAAGAACCGGCAGCGCTGGTCAACCTCACTTCCAGAGTGTTCGTTGCGCTCAGCGTTACGGACTTCTTTAGCGACGAAACATTCTGATTGAAATCGCCTGGGGTGAATAGATCTGTGTCATTGAGTTTGATAGTCGCACTGGAAACTCGGTTTGAACCTTCCGGAGCGCCGTTCTCAACTACGATACCGAAGGGAGCGGAGGCATCGGCCGGCAACGAGAAAGTTCGAACATCATTCACCGCCTGGCCGGTGAGGCGAGTAAATCTTTGTGGACCATAAACGTTGAACGTTTCCGTAGCTTGAGGTAGCGACTCCGGCTCCGGAGTTACCAGACGATTTGGTTTTGCACCGGAATCCGGTGCTGCATACGTTACAAATGGGAGGACCAGCGACCAGGTCAACGCGACAATCAACAGTCCCGCGATCGCAGCTCGAGAACCAATACATCTGGCCAATTTAAGAACGTGTTGAAGGATGCTGGTCTTCATCTGTCAACCTCATGCCTCGATTTACAAAACAAGCTCGGTCTATATCCGGCGTTCGGCAGCCAAGCGCTGGTGGACTGCCGAACGCCCGATGTGAAGGAGAAGCAACGTCTCAATCAGTTGATCGCTTGATGCGTCGACCTGATTCAGTGACATAAATCAGTTCCGACGCTCCCCCGAAAGTAGCCGCGACTTCGACGCGTCTCACACGCTCACCATCAAGGAAGATTGGATCCAACTTCGCGAGCGCCAGATCGATCACAGCTAAGGCGCTCACCACGCTGATGCCGCCGGGTAGGCTTATGCTGGCGGTCGCTGTTGAGGCGGCCTCAGTACCTGCAAGTCCGGTGCTCTGGACCGTGGTCCGTGCTCCCTTCGATGGTGTTAGCGTTACCTGGATAATCGTGCCGAGCGGAAGATTCGAACCCTCGAGAGCAACCGTCACCGGATTTGATTGGGAGGAGGGAACGATTACGTCGGGAACACCCTGGAGCGTACCGAGCGGAGTTGAAGGCGCATTAACTCCTCCGATTGACGCGATTCGAAGCGTAGGTGAAGTTGGAGATGTAACCGGATGCGGGAGTGCGAAACTGATGATATTGCCCGGCGTAGACGTTCCAATGAAGCCGTTAAAGTCGAAAGCTTCAATCCGGATATATCCCTGTCCGCCGGCGCCGCCGGCAAAGGTAACGTTTGCACCACCGCCCGCTCCACCACTAGCATTCAGGTTGCCGCCGCCGCTGATCGTATTAGCAATGAGGCGAATGGCGCCGCCCGAGCCACCACCACCGCCGGCATTGCCTATAGCGCCATTCCCGCCCCTGGCGGTGATGCTTCCGCTGATCGTAATGCTCCCTGAGCTGGCGATAAGAATTCCGCCGCCACCGCCGCCGGCTGCACCACCTCGACTGTTGCTGACAGATGCACCACCACCGCCTCCGGATCCGCCAATCAGCGGAATTATGGTTACGGTGGCGAAGCGCTGCCCGGCCTGCCCTGCGTTCCCGGTCGTTTGACTTACACCTGCGGCTCCATTCGTTCCAAAGCCTCCACCGCCGCCACTGCCGGGACTGACCGAAGCACTACCAACGCCTCCCCCACCGCCACCTGGTCCCTCTCCTGGAGTTCCACTAAAAGATTGGTCGAAGCCGAAACCGCCCTGGCCGCCGTTGAACCCACCCGGTCCGCCAGCGCCGCCGAAGCCATTGCTGCTTCCACCCTTGCCGTCAATGTTGATTGATCCGGCGATTACAACGTCCCCACTCGCCAATATCGTCACGGGCTTGTTGTTCAGGTTATTGCGCGTATACGTGATGGTTACGCCGCTCGGAATATTGACCGTGGTGAAATTGAAGACACCGCTGTCAGGCACGAGTATCGTCTGACTCGTCGCCGGCGCAAATGGACCATCGGCGCCCGACGAACCGCTACTAAAGCTGTTCTGCGCGCGAACGTTGACTGCCGCAGCGAGGAAACAGAGAGCACCCAGCAGTGCCCACCGTTTGATGGTTAAGAGATGTTGCCCAAAGGCATCACCAGTTTTCGCAGACATTGCTTCTTCTCCTTCATTGGTGATTGATGGCCATGTCACTGCACGTTAATCCTGTTGACTACAACGTCCACACCGATGGAATCCCCATTGGGTGTGGCGATGATGACGAAGCGGCTGCCCAGAGCCGAGGTGCTGCTTACGGTGATCGTTGCCGTAAGCGACGTTCCGTCCGGACTGACACTGATGTTTGAGACGGTGATACTCGTATCGATCGAACCAGACGCCGTAATAAATCTCAGCGCGGTGGCGCCAGTCAGGCCGACGCCATTAATAGTCACACTGGTGCTGGTATTGCGATTGAAACTCCCCGGCGAGATGCTTTGAATGTATGGACCAGGGGTGACGGAGACGACCTGCGGGAAATTCCATCCCATGAAATCGTTGAACCGAACTGAAACGGGCCTGGCGATCGCCGCTGATGTGGCGGCATTACCGCGTTGCACTGACACAGGGCGCGCAATGGCTGCGCTTGTTGATGCAATACCGAATTGAACGGCTACCGGGCGCGCCACTGCCGACTTGTTTACGCTTATGCCTCGCTGGACGCTGACCGCTGCCGCGATTACCGACTGTATGTCGGCCGGATCGTTTACAGTGACGCGCGCTTCGCCGAAGCGCGTGTTATCAGCCACACTAACGGCCCTGATTGTGAGCGCGGAAAATCGCGTGTTGGGCGCCGTGTAGACACCGTTCGCGGAGATAGTTCCGATACTGGTGTTGCCGCCAACAACACCCTCGACACTCCATTCCACTGTTTGATCGAACGTTGCCGGCAGCACCTCAGACATAAACTGCACGCTCTCGCCAAACTTCACACTCGCTGTTGACGGCGTTACTCGCAGGCCCGCGATCGTAAAAGGAGTTGCTGTAGAGACTGAGCCGGTTGGAGTAGTGATCGTAACCAGTCCGGTCGTTGCGGCCGGCGGCACTACTGCGACGACTTTGTTAGGAGTGACACTCACGATCGTTGCGGAAGCGCCATTGAAGGAAACGTCGTTGACGCCGCCACCAAACCCGAGGCCGATAAACGTCACCTGATCTCCGGGTATGCCTGCATGCGGTGAGAAGCTCAGGATCGCGAGCGTCGTCGCCGGCACCCGGCGAATTGAGGTGATGTTGCCGGCAGCATCGTATTCATAAACCACCGTATCGCCGGCCGGATAAATCACGGCATGCAGCCGGCCGTTGGCGTCGTACACATAAGTCGTGGTGTTACCTTGCTGGGCAGTCGCGGACAACAAGGATGTGCTAAAGACCACTACCAGCACGAAGATTGGAAAACTTCGGAGGATTCTTTTTCTCACGATAGATTCCGCCTGCCTCAAAGTCGTAGATGGTTGTTGGAATACCCACCCGCTATCGCAGGTGGTACTGACCGCGATTACTACTTGTCAGGAGCAGCAAGCGATCCGGTCAGGACTGGACGCGGTGGCGAGTCGCCATCATGTGTGTGGGCCAAAATGCGTTCATCTGCCCACTGCGGGTGCGCGGCAAAGAACCGCGCGGCGATCGAGCTCGCTATCGGATCGTCTCGCCACTGTAAATAGCGCCCCCGCGCATAGTCGGCCTTCTCGGTTTGTCCTTCGCTTTGATAGATCGGCGAGAGAAACTGATAAGCACCGAAATCGGTTGGATCGACGTTGATGATCGCCTCAAAGGCAACGCGCGCTTCTGCAATTCGGCCCAGCGTGTAAAGCGTTTGGCCCAACTGCCGCGCCACCTCGCGATCGCGTGGATACTCCTGCGCCAGCTTAGCGAGCTCACTGGCGGCCTCGACTGATTTGTTTAGACTTCGAAGCAGCAAAGCGTGAATGTATCTGGCTCGCGGGTTGTTCGGATCGAGTTTCAACGCCGCGTCGAGAAGTTCTGCCGCCTTGGCAAGTTGATTGCGGTCCAGACCAAAACGTTCCGTCTTCATTTCCGCAATCGCCGCACTCACGAGCGGGTTTGGGTCAGACGGGTTGAGTTCGGCGGAACGGCGAAACGCTTCCGCCGCGGGCCCGTATTGCGCCTGTTCCAGCAACGCGATGCCGTAGTCGTTCCAGCGACGGGCTTGCACATCTTTGGTCGTGCGATCTTTTTTGCCCGCTCCATTTTTGGCTGACATCGGAAGGATCTTCACTTCGTTTTCAGCCATGCGAACGATCGGCAGAGTTAACTTCCGGCCCTGACGCTTCAGCACGTAATTCGTGTACTCCTGAGTGAAGCGGCGATAGTTGACCGTTGTTTTGAGAGTAATGGCGCGGGAGTTAGCGCGTTTCCAATTCTTCGGCACGCGGAATCGAAAACGCACGACGTCTGAACGGCCGGCAGGAATCGCGTTGTTATAAGCAACTACGGTCGTCAGCCAGATCTGATGACGTGTAATCGGTTTGGCATCTTCATCAAGCAGAATCGCTTTATAGATGTGCGCACTATCATCGAGCATTCCGTCCGGCTTGATGAAGCCGCTGCGCATAAGCGTCTTGCCTTGATCATCGACGGCTTCAAACGCGACCCAAATCTCGTAAAGGTCACGCACTTCCGGCGCAAATGAGTGAGCCGCCTTGCGATTGGCAACCACTACTTCCGCCGTGATCTCCTCGCCCGGGCTTAGTGCGAGCTGGCTGCCGGTTGTTACCTCTGGCAGCGTTTCGCCCGTGGACTCCCGCTTCAGTGCAAAGATGTCCGCACTGATCACTTGAGAGCGCAGAAACTCTTCCGTCAGCTTCACCTGTTTCATCTGTCCATAAAACAACGGCGCTGCGGTGTTGGCGCCAAGCCATTGATGCGAAGCGATCACGCCGTTCTTCGCGGCGCGATCGTTGAGGCTTTCGATCTTTGGCATGTGACAGCCCCGGCAATCGACTCGTTGTTCAGCTCGATAGTAGGGCGACACCGATTCATGTGAAGCTCCTGATTGTTGCCATTCATCGTAGGCCGAGAACCCGCGCATATGTTTGTAGCCATTGAGATCGGGAGGAGCATCGACCTTGTGACAGGTGGCACAGAATTCGGGTGTTCTCAGTAGTGGGCGCATGACTGCGCGCTTGTGACCGGGAATGTCCGCGAGAATTTGTTCGTCGGTAAAGTTACCGAAAATCGGCGTTCCGTCCTCTTTGGCAAGCAGGGCGGGCCGGCGAATAGTGAAACTCCCAGTGCCGTTCAAGCGCGCCTCAGTAATGGAGTGGCAGACAGTGCAAGTCACGCCTTCGTCGTCAAGCGAAGTGAAAGGAGCTTGCTGGCGAGGAGCGTTTTTACTGAGCGCGCCTGAAAACAGCGCGATCGGCGTGTGACAACTCTCGCAATGACGAGTGAACTCAATGCCTCGCGTGCGCAACAGGATGTCTGCGCTTTCACGATAGAAAGGCTCACGTGCCGCATTGCGATGCAGGGATTCGGACCAGGCCGCGTGAGTGTCCTGGTGGCAAACGAGACAGCGTTTGGCGGAAAAGAACTGCTCGACCGGGATTAGTTCGCCATTTTCAGTACTGGCATTGGACGGACTAAACAATTCCTTCGGCGGCGAAGGAATGGGGCGTCTCTTAATGCTGTCGCCTGAAACGCTGCTTATCCATCCCGCTAAAGAAACTGCCGCGAGAAATAGAAAAAGAAGTGGAGGTCGCCTGGGTATATACATGTCGGGCACCGGGCGAAAAGGCACACTAGTGACTTGAAAGAAACGGAACTTAGCGGGAGGCTAAATAACCTTTGAATGAGATTCTTTTCTGGGCGAATGCGCGTGAGAAAAAACTTATGGCGCGTAAAACGGGGCGGACACTACCACGTATGGAAAAAGCGTGTCAAGTTTTTTGATCTATTTTTTCAGAGTGCGCACATACAACATGAGCGCTGTGATCTGTTCGTCAGTTAGTTTCTCGCCTGAGGCTGGCATTTGTCCGCGACCATGCTTGATGGAATTAATAATCCGTTGGTCATCCACTCGTTGCTGCCACTCCGGATCGGTGAGGTTAGTCGCACCGATAATCTGCCCATAGTTATTTCCGGCGCCATCCTGTCCGTGACACTTAGCGCATTTCTGTTTGAATAGTCGCTTCGCTTCTTTAGTTTTGGCTGGAGACACTGGTGAACGCTGAAGTCTGCCGGCGACAGCCTGCGACACGCCAATTAAAGAGGTGCCAACCAGTAAGACCACGACTGACGGACGAATGAGTGAAGAGAACAAGGTCATGAGCTCACCATAACATCATCATTGTGACACTAGTCAAATCTCGTGCTGGCTCCTGTTGACATTCTATACGAGCCGTAGTATCTCTTTCGTATCGATCATCTGTAGGAGCAAACATGAAGGAAACCAAGAATGATCTTTTGAAGGGCACGCTCGATCTTTTGGTACTACAGTCACTCAGCCTGGGGCCGCTCCACGGGCTCGGCGTTTCCGATCGCATTGCACAGATTACTCAGGGCGCCTTCAAGGTCAAACCCGGATCGTTGTTCCCTGCCCTGCACCGTCTCGAGGAAGCCGGCTGGCTCAAATCCTCCTGGGGCGAGTCAGAAAATAATCGCCGCGCTAAGTATTACCGTCTCACCAAAGCCGGACAACGCCAGCTCAAAGTCGAAACCGAAGGCTGGCAGCGTATCTCGCTCGCAATCACCAGCGCCCTCAAAGCGACCTAGTAAGGAGGAAGCAATGGCATTACTTCCACGCATCGCCAGCCTGTGGCGTAATCTGTCTGACAAAGAATCGCTCGACCAGGAACTCACTGAAGAACTGCGAGCACACGTCGATCTGCTCACCGACAAGAAGATCAGCGAAGGGCTGAAACCTGAGGAGGCGCGTCGCGCGGCCCTGATTGAAGTCGGCGGCATCGAGCAGGTCAAAGAACAGGTGCGTGAGGTGAGGACGGGACGCCCGCTCGAAGATCTGTCTCAGGATCTCCGCTACGCGTTGCGCGGCTTGCGAAAGAATCGCGGCTTTACGACTGTCGCGGTCATCACGCTGGCGCTCGGCATCGGCGCCAACACCGCGATCTTCACCGTGATCAATACCGTACTGCTCAGGCCGCTTCCTTACGAACGTCCCGATCAACTCGTAGTTCTCATGGAGACGATCTCGGACCGGCCTGTGGGCGTTTCCTATCCGAACTTTGTTGACTGGCGAAACCAGAGCACGACACTTGAAAACATTGCCGCCGTGCGGAACCGCGAAAGTTTCAATCTCACCGGCGTAGGTGAGAGCGAACGACTCCAGGGCAGACTCGTCTCTGCAAACTTCCTGTCCACGCTCGGTGTCAAACCAATTCGCGGGCGTGACTTTCTGGCTGAAGACGATCAGTCCGGCGCAAATCCGGTGGCGCTCATCAGTCACGCACTCTGGCAAAGACGATTCGGTGGTGACGAAAGCATCGTTGGCAAACAAGTGACTCTCAACGGCCAGCAATTCACCGTTGCCGGCATTACTCCGCCAAACTTTCAATATGGATCCGAAGTAGACGTCACCGTGCCGATCGGCTTGTCCGCGGAGCGCTTCAAACTGCGCGGCAAAGACCCCGGCATAAGTGCATTTGCGCGACTCAAACCAGGAACGTCAGCCGAAGCCGCCACCGCCGAGCTCAACACCATCGCCGCGCGTCTCGAACAGCAGTATCCCGATACCAACGCGGGCAGACGTTTGCGCGTGGAATCTCTGAGCGAGAGTGTGGTCGGAGAAGTTCGTCCCGTTCTGCTGACACTCTTAGGCGCCGTCGGATTCGTGCTCCTGATCGCGTGCGCGAACGTTGCCAATCTCTTGTTGACGCGATCCGCGGGGCGGCAAAAGGAGATGGCGATCCGGACCGCGCTCGGCGCTGGAAGAGCACGCATACTGCGACAACTGTTTACGGAGAGCGCTGTGCTTGCGCTCGCGGGAGGTATCGTCGGCTTGCTGCTCGCGTTTTGGGGAACGAGTTTGATCTCGTCTTACATTCCCGAAGGCATTCCTCGGATGAGTGAGCTCGGGATTGACGGCCGCGTGCTGTTGTTCACGTTGGGCGCTTCGCTGCTCACCGGCGTGTTCTTTGGATTAGCGCCGGCGCTGCAGTCTTCCGAGAGGAACCTTACTGAGACATTGAAAGAAGGTGAACGAAACTCTTCGCGTGGTCACAATCGCGCCGGCAAGCTGCTGGTCATTTCAGAGGTCGCACTGACGCTCGTGTTGCTCGTCGGAGCGGGACTGTTAGTGAAAAGTTTCTGGCGCTTGAGTCAGGTTGATCCAGGTTTCGATCCGCAGAACGTGCTCGCGATGCAGATCTCGGTTACCGCGCGTCCCGAGGAAGGTCCAAGAGTGAACGGCTTTTTGAGCGGGTTACAGTCGCAAATAAAAACGTTGCCCGGTGTGCAATCCGTTTCCGTATCGAACGGACTTCCGTTTGAAGGAGCTAACTTTCCTCCAATCGTTATCGATGGGCAGCCGCCTCCCGCTCCAGGTCAGGATCCAACCGGACTGCTTTACATCGTGAGTACGGATTACTTCAAAACGATGGGCATAGACCTGGTGCGGGGTCGTCTGTTCTCTTCCCAGGACACGCGCGAGAGTCCGCAGGTCGCGCTTATCGATGAGGTCTTCGCACGCAATTATTTTCCCAACCAGGATCCGATCGGAAGGCGGTTCAAGCTCAACACACCCGACGCGGAAAATCGCGAGATCATTGGCGTGGTGCGGCACGTCGAACATGTTGGCCTCGAAGGACAAACAGCTAACACGGCTGAGTTTTATTTCAACTTCGATCAGCTGCCGATTGCGACGTTGCCCAGATACGTGAGGCGAGTAAATTTGCTGGTACGGACCACTGTCGAGCCACTGAGTTTGGCTGGGCCGGTGCGAAATCAGATCTCGGCTTTGGACAAGGACCAGGCAGTATTCAACGTGCGCACGATGGAGCAGGCGTTATCTCGCTCGGTTGCGGCGCGTCGATTCTCGATGATCCTGTTGGGTGTCTTTGCCCTGTTGGCGCTGACACTGGCGGCGGTTGGAATTTACGGCGTCATCTCGTATTCGGTCGCGCAACGCACGCGCGAGGTCGGAATTCGCATGGCGCTCGGGGCAAATACGATCGACGTGATCAAGTTGGTCGTGCGTGATGGACTGAAGCTGGTGTTGATTGGCGTCGGCGTTGGTCTGGTGGGCGCGCTGGCGCTGACGCGGATGATGACCACACTGCTTTTTGGCGTCACGCCCACTGACGCGCTGACTTACACGACAGTCGCCCTGGGGCTGATCGTCGTGGCGCTGATTGCGTGCTGCATTCCAGCGCGACGTGCCACCAAAGTCGATCCACTCGTCGCGCTCCGGTTCGAATAAAGAATTGCCACAAAAAGGCACATAAGGCACAAAGAACATTTTTGTGCCTTTTGTGCTTTTTTGCGGCAAAACTACTGACGAAGAATCAGGCACGTGGTGGTGGCGTGTGCGTAGAGTTTGCCGGATTCATCGATGACGCGGCCTTCGGCGGTGGCTGTGCGACCGCCGAGATGAATCAACTTTCCTTCGGCGCGCACGCGACCCGTTTCCGCCGTCATGGCGCGAATGAAGTTCACCTTGAGCTCGAGCGTCGTGTAACCCGATCCGGACGGCAGCATCGAGTGGACCGCGCACCCCATCGCTGAATCGAGCAACGTGGCCGCGAGACCACCATGCACCACGCCGATCGGATTGTAATGATATTCCGCCGGGTGAACCGCAAAGACTGCGCGTCCCTCTTCCAACTCAACGATCTGAAAATCCATCAACGACGCTAGCGGTGGCCGCGGCAGTTCTCCCGACACTATCTTCTGCAGGAACTCAAACCCCGACATCTCACGTCCCGCTTCTGCCAACCGTCGCGGATCTTCCCAGCTAATCGTCACTCTGCGATCTTCTTCGCTCACCTCAAGCTCCCGGTTTTAACATCTTCAGGCCCTCAACCAACGGCACAAAGTCAACGAGCGCTTCCTTCTTCACTCCCCAGGTCGTGAACATGTAACCCAACATTCCTGGACCAGCATGCGAACGGCTGTACTCAATCAACGCCTTCGTAGCGTCAACATTCTTCCAGCCCGCCGGCAACACTCGAAATCCCTTCGCGATGAACATCGGGATCGAAGGATAACTCGCTCTCACTTCGTAGTGCCACGGACAGATGATGATGTCTTTCGGGATCAGATCGATCGCCGCCGCAGTGCCATTCTTCGATGCTTCCCACTCTCCCAGGTCGTGTTTCGTGCCATCAATCAGGCGGTCACCCCACATCAGCATCTCGACTCGACGTTTGCGCACCAGGTGTCTATGAATCTCGTTCACCGCCTTCGCAAACAGCACTGCCGGATCTTTACCCTTCGTCGATGGCGATTGTTCTGAACCGAGCAGGAAGACTTCATCCATGCCGACGTGCATGGCGTCGGCGTCAAACGCGTCGATGATCTCGTCCATCAGTTTGAAGAC
>JAICQI010000345.1 GCA_025937955.1 Pyrinomonadaceae bacterium | reverse complement strand
TCGAGATACAGCGTTACTGGCAACCAGACTTCACAAAGAAACTCGCGATCAGCGAGGAAGAAGCCGGCGAACGCACTGTCGAGATCCTGCGTGAAGCGGTGCGCGTGCGCTTGATGTCGGAAGTGCCGCTCGGTGCGTTTCTTTCCGGCGGGATCGACTCGAGTGCGGTCGTGGCGTTGATGAGCCAGGAGTCGAGTGAGCGGGTCAAGACGTTTTCCATCGGGTTTGAAGAACAGGATTTCAGCGAGCTTCATCACGCGCGGCGCATCGCCGAGCACGTCGGCGCCGATCATCACGAGTTTATCGTGCGACCGGACGCTCTCGAGGTGTTACCGACGTTGGTCGAGCATTACGGCGAGCCTTATGCGGATTCATCGGCAGTGCCGACTTATTACGTCGCAAAAGAGACGCGCAAGCACGTTACGGTTGCGCTCAACGGTGATGGTGGTGACGAGTCGTTCGCGGGTTATGAACGTTACATCGCGCTGGGACTGACGGAGAAGTATCGCAAGGTGCCGTCGTTCCTGCGTGAGTCCCTTATCAAGGAAGCGGTGAACCGGATCCCGGCGTCGCCAACAGGTCGCAGCAGGATCAAATCGGCGCAACGCATGCTCTCGGTAGTTTCACTGCCGAAAGTTGATCGCTACACGCGCTGGGTGAGCGTTTTTAACGAAGAAACCAAGCTGCCGCTCTACTCTGATTTCTTCCGGGAGCAGACAAACGGAGCCAACGCAACGGGATTGTTGGAGGAGTGGTTCAAGCGCGCTAACGGTATCGGCGTTCTCGATGCGATGCTGTTAACGGACCAGATGACTTACTTGCCGAACGATCTGCTGGTAAAAGTCGACATCGCGACGATGGCCGTTTCGCTCGAGGCGCGTTCGCCGTTTCTAGATCATCACGTGATCGAGTTTGCGGCCAGCCTACCGCAAAATCTAAAGCTGCGCGGGCTGACGACGAAATACCTGCTGAAAAAAGTGTTGCGCAAATTGCTGCCGAGCGAGAACCTCAACCGCCGAAAGATGGGATTTGGAGTTCCGATTGGCCACTGGTTCCGTGGCAAGATGCAGCCGTTCCTGCGCGAAGTGATTCTTTCGGAAAAAGCATTACGAAGAGGTTTGTTCAATCCCGAGACAGTCCGGAAGTTGATCGAATTGCACACACGCGGCGAACGCGACTATTCACATCAACTGTGGACCCTCTTAATGCTCGAGTTGTGGTTCAACCGCTTTATTGATTAGCCACAAAAGGCACAAAATGAGATCAGAAAAGAACAAGTCAGGAAGAGGGGGGCTTGCCCCCGCTCTCGTTCTCCCAAAGGCGGGGGCAAAGCCCCTCTTCCTGACTTGTTCTTTTCTGAGTTCTTGATCTTATTCTGCTTTCTTCTTTTTGTGACTTTTGTGCCTTTTTGTGGCTGAACTAATTCCTGTGCTTCTTTGTGGCACAACAGGAGGCGACGTTTGAAAGGTGTGGTGTTGGCCGGTGGTTTGGGGACGCGGCTGCGTCCGCTCACCTCTGTCACAAACAAACATTTGCTGCCGGTTTACAACCAGCCGATGATCTATTACCCCATTCAGACTCTCGTGAATGCGGGCATCACCGACATCATGGTTGTCACCGGAGGCAACTCCGCCGGCGACTTTCTGCGCCTGTTGGGAAACGGCAAAGCCTTCGGCCTGAAACATCTCAACTACGCCTACCAGGAAGGCGAGGGCGGCATCGCCGAAGCGCTCTCGCTGGTCGAGCACTTCGCGGCTGATGGTCCGGTTTGCGTGGTCCTCGGCGACAACATCATCGAGGGAAACATTCTCTCGGCCGTTAACGCTTATCGCGCGCAGGGCCGCGGCGCGAAGATCATTCTGAAGAAGGTTCCCGATCCGCAGCGGTTCGGTGTGCCGCGGCTCGATGGCCGTCGCGTTGTTCGCATCGACGAGAAGCCAGCGAAACCTCAATCGGAGTACGCTGTCATCGGCATTTACATGTACGATGCTGAGGTCTACGAAATCATTCGATCTCTGGAGCCTTCCGCTCGCGGCGAGCTCGAAATCACAGACGTCAACAACGCTTACATCGCGCGCGAGGCGATGACCTGGGAAGAGATTGAAGGCTGGTGGACTGACGCCGGAACGTTTGAGAGCTTGTTGCGCGCTTCGAACCTCGTTGCTGAAACGGGCGCCAACAAAATGTATTTCGAAGCCCAGCGGTAGTTGCACGCAATCCCGCAACTCATGTCTGATGTACGTCCCACAAAAGTGATCCGGATCATCGCTCGCCTGAACGTAGGTGGTCCAGCGAAGCACGTCGTCTGGTTAACATCAGGTTTACGGGAAGCCGGGTTCGAATCGTTACTCGTCGCAGGCTCCGTGCCTGAAGGTGAAGAAGACATGAGCTACTTCGCGGATGATCTCGGAGTGACGCCGCTTTACATTCCGCAGATGAGCCGCGAGATTACTTTGAACGACGTCGTCACTGTCTGGAAACTGTTTCGACTTTTTCGACGCGAGCGGCCCGACATCGTTCACACGCACACGGCCAAAGCGGGAACTGTCGGACGTACTGCGGGATTTCTGTATCGCTGGCTGACTTTTGGAACGCTTATCGGCAAACCGCGCCAATGCAAGTTTGTTCACACGTATCACGGTCATGTTTTCCATAGTTATTACGGTAAACGCCGGACGAAGCTTTTTCTCGCGGTCGAAAGACTGTTGGCTAAACTGGTTACCGATCGACTGATCGTCGTGAGCAAGCAACAGAGCACGGAGATTGGCGAGACCTTTCGTGTGGGCCGCCCCGGGCAGATCAAAGTGATCCCGCTGGGCCTCGATCTTGGTATCTTTGCCGATCATGCGTCGCGGCGCGCGAAGTTTCGCCACGAGCTTTGTATTCCGGATCATACGATCCTGATCGGTATCGTCGGTCGCTTAACGGAGATCAAGAACCACGAGATGTTTCTGAACGTGGTCGCGCGATTGAAGGCGATCGATCCGGCGTGTCGCAGGTTGGGCGCGGTGCGCTTCATCGTGATTGGCGACGGCGGGCTGCGTGCGCGGTTGGAGTTGCGCAGCCAGGAGTTGGGACTGGACAAAGACGTGCTCTTTGTTGGCGGCAGAAAGGATCCGGAGTATTTCTACCCCGCACTCGACGTCGTAGCGCTGACCTCGCTTAACGAAGGCACACCGCTGACCTTGATCGAAGCGATGGCAAATGCGCGCCCGGTGGTTGCGACTCAGGTCGGCGGCGTGGTCGATCTTCTCGGCGAGGTAGTTGAAGATGGACCATACCAGGTCTGTCGTCGCGGCATTGGCGTACCGGCGGACGACGAAGAAGCTTTCGTCGCTGCGCTGAGCCGGATCATTCGAGATCGATCTTTGCGGCTGGAATTAGGTGAAAGCGGTCTCGAGTTTGTGGAAGTGAATTACTCAAAGGAACGCTTGTTCGAAGACATTAAAGGTTTGTATAGCGAATTGCGCCACAAAGAGGCACAAAAGGCTCAAATGCTTCCTGTAGTTCGTTTGTGATTTTTGTGCGTTTTTGTGGCTGAGATCGAAATTGTAAAGGAGCATAACGTTTGCGAGTACTAATCACAGGCGGAGCCGGTTTCATCGGGTCTCATTTGACTGACGCTTATCTTCAGCGCGGCGATGAGGTTTACGTTATTGACGATCTCTCAACCGGTTCGATTGGAAATATTCAACACCTCAAAGGCCATCCGCGTTTTCACTACACGATCGATACCGTCCACAATCATCCTGTGACAGCGGAGCTGGTCGATCAGTGCGACGTTATTTTTCATCTCGCCGCGGCGGTGGGGGTGAAGCTGATCGTCGAGAGCCCGGTGCGGACTATCGAGACGAACGTGCGCGGCACCGAAGTCGTGCTTTCGCTGGCCAACAAGAAGAAGAAGAAAGTTTTGATCGCTTCCACGTCGGAAGTGTATGGCCTAAGCGCCGACGTGCCGTTCCGCGAAGATGGCAATCTCGTCATGGGAGCCACTACCAAGGGGCGCTGGAGTTACGCCTGCTCGAAAGCTATCGATGAATTTCTCGCGCTGGCGTACTGGCGCGAGAAGAAGCTGCCTACGATCATCGTGAGATTATTCAATACCGTTGGTCCAAGACAGACAGGCCAGTACGGGATGGTGATTCCGACGTTTGTGAAACAGGCACTCGCGGGCCGTCCGATCACGGTCTATGGCGACGGCAAACAGAGCCGCTGTTTTGGCTACGTCGGTGACGTTGTCGGCGCGCTGATCAAGCTCATGGACACGCCTGAAGCTGTCGGGCAGGTCTTTAATCTCGGTTCAAACGTCGAGATTTCGATACTCGAGCTCGCCCAACGAGTGAAAGAGATCACTCACTCGGATTCGGAGATTGTGTTTGTTCCTTATGACGAGGCTTACGAGGAAGGTTTTGAAGACATGCCGCGGCGCGTGCCGGATATCACGAAAGTCAGCGAATTGGTTGGTTTTCGGCCCAGTATGAGCCTCGACGGCATTCTGGAAAGAGTTGTTGACTATCAGATCGGCCGCCGCACCGCCGCCGCCGATTGAAGCCACAAAAAGGAACAAAACAGTTAAGCCACCAAAGGCACAGAAGGCACAAAATATGAACTCCAGTTCCTGTTTTTTGTTCTTCTCTTTTGTGCTTTTTGTGCCTTTTTGTGGCATAGTTTTGCTTCACTCCTATGCCATTTAGCCCGCGCACGATTCTGGCAGTTGCGACATCCTTTTGTTTAGCGCTGGTTCTCACCTTTGTGGTGCGAGCCCTCGCCCGGCGCTTCGGCTTCGTCGCGCAACCAAAAATCGATCGCTGGCATAAGAAGCCGACCGCCATGCTCGGCGGCGCCGCGATCTGGCTCTCGGTGATCATCACCGTGCTGGTATTCTCGCTCCACACCACTTACGGTCTACAAATCCTGCTCGCCAGCACGTTCCTGTTTCTCGTCGGTCTGGTCGACGATCTGATCCACATCAAGCCTTATCAAAAACTGATCGGACAGATCCTCGGATCGGCATATGTCGTTTACTACGGATTGTCGCTGCCCTGGACCGGCTCGGTGTTGCTGAACATGGCGCTCGCGATCTTCTGGCTGATCGGCATCACGAACGCCATCAATCTGCTCGACAACATGGACGGTCTCGCCTCCGGCATTGCGATCATCGCGGGCGGTTTCCTGGCGGTCAGTTTCATGAACAGCGGACAATACACCGAGGCGCTGATCATGCTCGTCTTTGCCGGCGGCCTGCTTGGGTTTCTTGTTTACAACTCAAATCCGGCATCAATCTTCATGGGCGACTGCGGATCGATGTTCGTCGGATTCTTCCTGGCTAGCTCGGCGTTGATGCATGTCAGTGGTGGGAGATCGAGAAGTTTCCTGCCGGTGCTGGTGGTGCCGATCCTCGTCCTCTTCATTCCCATCTTCGACACGACGTTTGTCACCGTGCTACGCAAACTCTCCGGGCGCGCGGCATCGCAAGGCGGGCGCGATCATACGTCGCATCGACTGGTGGCGTTAGGAATGTCGGAACGGCACGCGGTGCTGATGCTCTATGGCTTTGCCGCGCTTTCCGGTTTGCTCGCGATCGTTGTGCAACGGACGCGTTTGGACGTCAGTCTCGCGGCGATCGCGGGCTTCACGATCTTGCTCACGCTAATCGGCGTCTATCTCGCCGGAGTTAAGGTCTACGACGAGAGCGAAGAGGCGATGGCGCTTAAAGACAAGCCGCTTTACGCCTTCCTCGTTGACGTTTCTTACAAGCGCCGCATCTTTGAAGTGTTGCTGGACGTCGTGCTGATCACCCTGTCGTACTGGTCTGCTTACGCGATCAACTTCCCGGCGAACAGTGCTGCGTGGGACCTGTTTATTCGGACGTTGCCGGTGCTCCTCTTCATTAAGATGTCGGTGTTTCTGTTGATGGGTGTTTACCGCGGGCTTTGGCGCTACACGAGCATGAGTGATTTGATCGTGTTTGCGAAAGCCGTGATGCTGAGCTCTGTGGGCAGCATACTGGTGCTGCTGTTTGCGTTTCGTTTTGTTGGTTTCTCGCGCAAGGTATTTATCATCGACGCCATTAGCATGTTTTTGTTGCTGGCGGGCAGCCGCATGGCGTTCCGGCTTTTCCGGCAGCTAGTGCCTGCTGTAAGTAAACAGAATGGACGGCGGGTGCTGATCTATGGGGCTGGTGATGGTGGCGAGCTGTTGTTGCGCGAGTTGCGAAATAATCGCGAGCTGCGGCTCGCTCCGATCGGGTTTCTGGATGACGACCCAGCGAAGAATGGGAAGGTTATTCATGGCTTGCGCGTGTTTGGTGGCAATGGCGATCTCCGGTCGGTGTGCGCGCAGCACGAGATTGATGAGATAGTAATCTCGAGCATGAAGATGAGTGAGGAGCGCATTCAGGAGATCCTGCAGTGCAGCATGGAGAAGCAGATCGTCGTGAAACGGATGCGCATCACGATGGAGGACTTAACCTCTCGGTGAAGGAGCGCCTCCCTGGAGTGCGGTGCCTTGGCACCGCTTT
>JAICQI010000059.1 GCA_025937955.1 Pyrinomonadaceae bacterium | reverse complement strand
TCTTCGATGACGACGTCGATGCGTCGCCCGTTAATACCGCCGCTTTGGTTGATCTCATCGGCGGCCATTATCACGCCGTTGTAAGCCGACTTGCCGAAATTGAAAGTCGGTCCAGTCAGATCTCCGAAGAAACCGATCTTGATCAGGCTTCGATCAGGAGCACCGGGTTCTTCCGACTGGCGCGTACAGGAGAAGGCAAGTGCCATCAGGACGATGGCGGCGGGCAGGAGTGCTTTTCGCAACGTGTGAGTAGCGTGACTACTCACCGAGATAGGCTTCTTTAATCCTGGGATCATTGGCCAGGTCTTTTGATGGACCTTCCATCACTATTCTTCCGGTTTCCAGCACGTACGCGCGATCAGAATGGCCCAGAGCTGCGTGCGCGTTTTGTTCGACCAGGAGAATCGTAGTGCCCTTGCTCTTAATTTCGTCGATAGCTTCGAAGATTGTATGGACCACGAGCGGCGCGAGGCCCAGCGATGGCTCGTCGAGCAGCAGCAGCCGTGGATTAGACATGAGCGCGCGGCCCATGGCGAGCATCTGTTGCTCGCCGCCTGAGAGCGTTCCGGCTTTTTGTGCCTCGCGTTCGCGCAGGCGCGGAAACATTTTGAAGGCGTGTTCCATATCGGCAGCGATCTCCGTCTTGTTCTTTTTCAGGTAAGCACCCATTTGCAGGTTTTCACGAACGGAGAGATTGGCAAACACGCCGCGTCCTTCCGGCGACATCGAGATTCCGCGAGCGACGAGTTTGTGCGTCGGCTTAGCGCTGATGTCCTCACCTTCAAAAATTACTTTCCCCTGGCGCGGTTGGAGCAGGCCTGTGATCGTGCGCAGCGTGGTGGTCTTGCCGGCACCGTTGGCGCCGATGAGTGTGACCACCTCACCCTTTTCGACGTGCATCGATACGCCGGTTAGCGCTTCAATAGCACCGTAGTTTACTGAGACGTTTTCGAGGGCGAGCATAGGACCCATTTAGTCTCCCAAATACGCTTCGATCACTTTCGGGTCGTTCTTAATCTCGTCGGGAACACCCAGGGCGATCGATTTTCCGTAGTCCACCACCTGAATTCGTTCGCATACGCCCATGACAACTTTCATATTGTGTTCAACCAGCACGATCGTCAGACCGAAGCGATCGCGTATCTGCTTGATCAACTTCATCAAGTCTTCCTGTTCCGAAGGGTTCATGCCGGCCGCTGGTTCATCAAGTAGAAGCAGCTTTGGCCTCGTTGCCAGGGCACGGACAATCTCCAGCCTTCGCTGACTGCCGTAGGGCAAACTCGTTCCACCTTCATTACAGACCTTCGCTAGATCGAAGATTTCCAGCAAATCCATCGCGAACTCTCGATGCTCGCGCTCGTCTCGCACGAATCGGGGAGTTCGCAAAACAGCGTCGAGCACATTTTGTCTGGCATGTCTGTGACACGCTGTCATAACGTTTTCCAGCACCGACATGCTGGGAAAGAGCCGGATGTTCTGAAAGGTTCGCGAGATGCCACGTCGTGATATTTCGTAGGGCTTTAATCCATCAATTCTCTGGCCCTGGAAGTAAAGTTCACCTGAAGTCGGTTCATAGACACCGGTGAGCAGATTAAAGATCGTAGTTTTCCCGGCGCCGTTCGGTCCGATCAAGCCGTAGATCTCCCCCGGGCGTACACTCATATCGAGCTCGTTAACCGCGACCAGACCGCCGAAACGGATCGTGCACTTGCTCGTCCTTAAAGGATGTTCACCGTTGGTTTTAGTCTGGCTCGTGACTTCAGGCATGTTCCTTACCTTGTTTAATTTCTTTGCCTTGCTCGATAACGGCGGTGGCCGGCTGTTGTGCGATCGGAACGCCTTTTTCGCCGACTGGTTTGTCACCTTCCGGACGCCGTTGTGGTCGTTTTAGCCACGACAGGCCAAACTCCTTTGCGCCCATAACACCTTGCGGCCGTGTCAACATGATTACGATCAGCAGCGCTGAATAGATCACCAGCCGGTAACTGTAGAGATCGCCGGGCAACTTTCGTAGTAGCTCAGGCAGAATCGTGATCACGATCGCGCCGAGCACCGCGCCGGTAATCGATCCCATGCCGCCAAGGACGATCATGATGATGATCTCGATCGAGCGGATAAACTGAAAATCGTTCGTATGCAGGAACTGTCGAAAGTGTCCGAACAATGCTCCCGCGATGCCCGCGAATGAGGAGCTGATGACAAACGAGATCACCTTGTAGCGAGTGGTGTTTACTCCCATCGCCTCAGCGGCCAGTTCGTCTTCGCGAATCGAGATGAGCGCGCGGCCGGTATCAGAATTGACGATGTTATAAACAACAATGATCGTGAGGATCGCGAAGCCACCAATCCAGATGAAGTTTGCATACTGAGGAATGATGAGGCGCCCGTCCCAGGGAGGAACCCGGCCGCGGAAGCCTGTTGCGCCGCCTACTCGATCGATGTTGAGAATGACGATGCGGATGATCTCCGCAAATCCCAGGGTCACGATAGCCAGGTAATCACCTCGCAATCGCAGGCTCGGGATACCAACGATCAAGCCTGCCAGCGCAGCAACCAAAGCACCAAAGATGATTACCAACAAAAAGACCAATGACTGAGCAAGCGTGGCGCCCACGAGCGAAGTCAACCATTGCTCGAGGCCGTCTGAGTAATAAACCGTCATGAAGACGGACGCGTATGCGCCAACAGCCATGAACCCGGCATGTCCGATCGAGAACTGACCGGTAAAGCCGGTTATCAAATTCAAAGAGACTGCGAGAATGATGCTGATGCCGGTGAGATTGATGATCTCGGCATAGTAATAGGGCAGTCCAAAACCAAAAAGTCCCGCGCGGCCCATAGCGGCGTTCATGCCTACGAGCAGCACAACGATGACTACTAAACCTAGAATCCGTTTTATAAAGGTTGGCATCCGGTGGAATTCTTCTCTGTGTAACCTCTGTGTCCTCTGTGTCTCTGTGGTGACCTTACTGAACAAAACCTCTAACCACAGAGACACAGAGGACACAGAGATTTGCAGAGAAAACTATCAGACCTTTTCTTGAACTGTCGAACCCAGTAAACCTGACGGACGAAGCAGGAGAACAAGAATCAAGATTGCAAAAGCAACTGCGTCGCGATACGTCGAGGCAATGCCGATGTGATGTCCATAACCCACCACAAATGTTTCGGCGGCGCCAATCAACAAACCGCCCAGCACGGCGCCGGGAATATTCCCAATGCCGCCCAGCACTGCCGCCACGAAGGCTTTTAATCCGGTCAGAATACCCATCAGCGGATCAATGTTGGGATTGTACTGAGCTGTCAAAACGCCGCCCGCAGCCGCCAGGCTCGAACCGATCGCAAACGTCAAACTAATGATTGCGTCGGTATTGATGCCCATTAATTTTGCTGAGTTCAGATTAAATGAGACGGCCCGCATCGCGGTGCCGACCTTCGTCTTGAAGACGATAAATTGCAACACCAACATCAGCGCGATCGATAACACAAAGATGATGATCTGCGCTTTCGAAATCGCTGCATTACCAAACAGCGGGATTGGCGCCTGACTTTGCGAACCGAGGAAATCAGGAAATGCGCGAGGCGCAGCACCGATGCGCGCGACAAACAAGTTCTCGATCAAAAGCGAGACGCCGATTGCCATAATCAACGTAGTCATGCGCGAATACTTTCGCACGGGACGGTAAGCGAAGCGCTCGATGATCACGCCCACGATCGCCGCAACGATCATTGAGCCCAGCAGCACAATGCCCAGAGAAATCAGCGACGGACCAGCAGCAATACCAAGATTGAGGGCAATGAAATAACCTGCAAACGCGCCCACCATGTAGACGTCGCCATGGGCAAAATTAATCAAGCGCAGAATGCCGTAGACCATCGTATAGCCCAGTGCAATCAGGGCATAGATGGCGCCCACATTAAGCCCATTAATTAGTTGCTGAACAAAGGTATCCATAGAGGGGTGCCTGACCTAGTTTGTTGGACTAGCCGCCTTTGCTGGAGGTGCAGCGGTACCTGCAGTAGCTGCTGTAGTCGCACCTGAAGCCGGCGCCGCCGAGGAGGTTGCGGGTGGCGCTGAGCCTTCAGGGGAGATGGTGGTTTCGTAGACAAACTTTAAGTCTTGCAGCTTCAGCACGACGGCCGGCTTCACGGCGTTGCGATCCCCGTCAATGGTGATCTTTCCGGTCACGCCCGGGAAGTCCCTCGTTTGCGCAATCGCATCACGCAGTTTCGCGCTTTCGGTAGTTCCCGCTCGTTTAATAGCATCAGCCAGCACTTTCATTGAGTCGTAGCCGAGGGCCGCGAGTGCGTCAGGCAGGATATTGAAACGAGCTTTGTAGTCCGCTACGAATTTCTGAATTGCGGGCGATGGATCGTCCACTGAATAGTGGTTTGAAATGTAGTTGCCGTTTAGCGAGGCGCCGCCCAGTTCCCAGAGTTGCGGCGCATCCCACCCGTCACCGCCGAGCAATGGAGCCTTTATACCGAGCTGTTTTGCCTGGTTTGAGATCACGCCAACCTCACCGTAGTAACCAGGGACGTAAATCACATCCGGACTTGCCGAGCGAATGGCCGTCAACTGTCCGCTGAAATCACGATCGCCTTGAGTATAGGATTGCTCGGTTACGATCTGCCCGCCCATGCCTGTGAAACTTCGTTTGAAGAACTGGAACAGCCCGCGACTGTAATCCGAATTGAAGTCGTAAAGGATTGCGGCGCGCTTCGCCTTCAGGTTGTTGGCGGAAAACTTCGCCATCACTTCGCCCTGGAAGGGATCGATAAAGCAGACGCGAAAGATGTAATCACCGACTTGAGTCACCGCCGGATTGGTTGACGACGGCGAAATCATTGGCACTTTTGCTTCCTGGGCTTTGGGAGCAGCGGCCAGGCTGTTTGACGACGCTACTTCTCCGAGGATGGCGTGGACTTTGTCCTGATTGATAAGTTTGGTGACGACAGTCGCCGCTTTGTTTGGCTCTCCCTGATCATCTTCAGTGATGATTTGGATCGTGCGTCCATCGATGCCGCCTGCCTTGTTTAGTTCGTCGGCTGCCATCTCGACCCCGTTCTTGGTCGATTGTCCAAAACTCGAGGTGCGGCCGGACAGATCGCCGTAGTATCCAACGAGGATTGGGCCCGTGTCGCTTGCAGTTGTTCCGCCACCCCGACGTTCACAGGCTAAACCAACTAATAGAGTAGTAATCAGGAAAAGCGCGAATAGCGTGCGTTTCATTTGGTCCTCACTAACGGCGATTGGATTTGACGAGCGGATATCTAGTCAATCTGCGAATTATAACGAATTCGAGACGAGTGTCGAGTGCGGAAGCGGCTTCAATCCGTTAAGATTGCCGCCGTGAACAGCCCCAAAACCCACCTCGCGCCCGAACTGGGCGACATGAGCAAAGAAGACTTTCGTCGTCTTGGCCATGAGTTGATCGATTGGGTTGCTGATTACTTCGAGCACATCGATGAGCGTCCGGTGCTGGCGGCCATTGAGCCTGGAGACTTGAAAGCAAAACTGCCCTCCGTTCCGCCGGCTGAAGGCGAGCCGATGGAACAGATCATTGCGGATCTCGATCGACTGATCGCTCCGGCGCTGACTCACTGGAGCCATCCATCGTTCTTCGCTTACTTCGCTACTTCAACGTCAGCGCCCGGCATTCTTGGTGAACTTTTGACAGCCGCCTTCGATAACAAGGCGATGCTCTGGCGCACTTCCCCAGCTTCGACGGAGTTGGAAGAAGTCGTGCTCGACTGGCTGCGGCAAATGATGGGACTCGATCCGGGCATGCATGGGATCATCTACGACACTGCTTCTGTGTCGAGCATGCACGCGATCGCCGCGGCGCGCGAAGGTGTCGAGAAGCGCATTCGTGAAGAAGGAATGAGTGGCCGCCCGGATCTCCCACTGCTGCGCGTGTACGTCTCCGAACAGGCGCACTCGTCGATCGAAAAAGCAGTCATCACGCTAGGGTTGGGCCAACGTGGCCTGCGTAAGATTCCGACTGACTCCGAGTTTCGCATGGACGTCGCTGCTCTCGCTGACGCGATCAACGACGACAAGCGGAATGGTTATCTTCCGTTCTGCATCGTGGCGACTGTCGGCACGACGTCGACTTCGAGCATCGATCCGGTGTCCGAGATCATTCCCATTGGTGAAGAGCACGCGATGTGGTTGCACGTCGATGCGGCGTATGCAGGCTCGGCGGCGATTGTTCCTGAGCTCCGCCACATCCTCGCTGGTTGCGAGCGCGCCGACTCGCTCGTTACCAATCCACACAAGTGGCTCTTCACGCCGTTCGATCTGTCGGTGCTTTATTGCCGGCACATGGACCTCCTCAAGCGCGCGTTCTCCCTCGTGCCGGAGTACCTGCGCACTCCCGAACAGGAAAAGGTCCGCAATGGCTCTGACTACGGCATACAACTCGGGCGTCGCTTTCGTGCGTTGAAGTTGTGGATGGTGATGCGTTACTTCGGACACGAAGGTCTCGCTGCACGCATTCGCGAGCACTGCCGGCTGGCGCGTTTGTTTGCGTCGTGGGTGGAAGAGTCGCCTGATTGGGAGCTGATGGCGCCGTTACCGCTGGCGCTCGTCTGTTTCCGCGCGAAGCCGGAATCGCATCGCGATCGGCTGGATGAGTTAAACGAACAGATCATGCATCGCGTGAATGCGAGTGGCCGCGCGCTCCTCTCCCACACACGCCTGAACGACAAACTTACCTTGCGACTATCGATTGGAAACATCCGCACCACGGAGCAGCATGTGCGACAGGTGTGGGAGTTGCTGAACGAGCAGTTGCGGATTGCGGAGGAGATATGAGGACTTTAAAACTGTTAGCAATCGCGTTTGCTTGTTGCCTGACCGTGACGGCACAAACAAATAAAACTTTCACGCAGGGCGGGCTCTCGTTCGACTATCCGAGCGATTGGCCCCTTCAGGACGTCAGCAACAATGACGCCCAACAGTTGGCTCTGACCAAAGTTAACAGCGACCTGCAGATCATTGTTTTCGTTCACCAGGGCCGCGTCACGCCAGAGAAGCTGCCGGACGCCAAAAAAGCCTTCATCGATCCTTACATCGCTGCCAGAACGAAACAATTACAGGACATGGGTGCAAAGACGGAGCAAAAGCCTGACTCTTCAGAGATTGGTGGGGTCAAAGCCGACGGTGTGGCTATCAACGCCTCAATGGGCGGCGAAACCGGCGCCGCCAAAATCTACTGGGCCATCATCGGCCAGCGCGTAGTTGTCCTGACTTATTTCGCACCAGATAGCCAAACCAAACAACTCTCCCCCGCCTGGGATCTCATCCGCACCACCCTCAAAGTCGTCGACCCCCAACCCGCTCCCAGCCCTTCTCCCAAAGCGTCACCCTGAGCGAAACTGATAGACAGTTATCTTCTAACCTCACAAGGAGTCCTCACATGACTGAGAATGAAATCGCGACCATCGTCGTAGATGCCGCGTTGAAGATTCATAAAACTCTCGGACCCGGGTTGTTGGAGTCGGTGTATCAAGCCGTACTTGATTTCGAGCTACAAAAGCGAGGTTTGCGAGTTACTCAACAAGTTGGTCTTCCTGTCCACTACGAGGGAATAAAACTTGAACTTGGTTATCGTGTTGATCTGATAGTTGGTGACAAATTAATCATCGAAATTAAATCAGTCGAAACGCTTGCTCCGGTTCATAAGAAGCAACTATTAACGTATTTGCGCCTGATGAACTTGCGTCTTGGGTTGCTGATTAACTTCAATGTGGAGCTTATTAAGGATGGAATACACAGAGTCGTTAATAGACTGGCAGAATGAGAGAATTTTTCACGCAAAGGCGCAAAGGCGCAAAGGCAAGTCAAAGACTTTTGGCGTTCTCTTTGCGACTTTGCGCCTTTGCGTGAAATATTCCTTCGTCCTGGTCTTGCTTGTTCCGCCTTGCTTTGCGCAGTCGCGGATGAGGGTGGCGGATGTGGTGAGGGTGGTGGGGGTAACGGATGCGCAGATTTCACCGAATGGGCAGTGGGTGGTCTATACGGTGTCTTCGGTTGAGGAGGATAAGAACGTTAGTACGGTGTGGCTTGCGCGCGTCGGTTTCGATTCATACCCCGTCGCGACGCCCACGCCTCCACGTCGGCCAACCACATACGTCGATTGGCCCGAGGTTCGTTACGCTCCGCGCCCGTTATTGCCTGCTGGTTGGAATGCCTCCACGCCGCGCTGGTCTCCAGACAGCACCTCCATCGCGTTTCTCTCGACACACGACGAACAGAACGGTCTCTGGGTAGTCAAACTCGACAAGCCTGAACTACGTCTTCTCGCTCCCATCACATCCACGAACTTCTTCATCACTTATGCCGGCGAAACTTTTTCCTGGTCGCCCGACTCGCGTCGCATCGCTTATATTTCCGCCAAAGCTGAAACGCCCGAGCCGGTTTCGTCACAGTCCCGTCGAACTGACGATCCGCGCGTGATCGATCGTATCCAGTACAAGTCACGCACATCGTTCTCCGACAATCGACGCACACACGTCTGGGTAGTCGAGGTCGAGCGACCTCCTTTGCCGCAACAACTGACCACCGGATTGTTTTACGATCACGCAGTCGCATTTAGTCCGCGCGGCGATGAGGTCCTCTTCCTCTCGAACCGCGAACCGGATCCGGACGCGAACAACAACTCCGATATCTTTGCTGTCGATCTCAACGGACAAACACGACAGCTCACGCAGACCCGCGGCTGTGAATTCGATCCGATCTGGTCACCCGACGGAAAATCGATCGCCTACACCGCTACCACGCGTGACGTCACCACGATCGACAGCGTTGCCGAAGACACGCATCTCTGGGTGATTCCCGCGAGCGGTGGCACGGGTAAGGATTTGACGACCGAACAGGATCGCAGAGTTCGTGATCCGCGCTGGTCTCCGGACGGCCGCTCGATCCTTTATCTCGCCGGCGATCGCGGTTACACCACCATCTTCAAAACCGGAATCGACGGCGGCAAAGCGAGTCGGTTCTCGCTCTTCGTACTGGACGAGCAACTGGCCGGCTCGTTTGATCAGAAAGAATCAAAGCTATCGTTTCAAATCACGAGCTTCAGTTTTGGTAATCGAGTAGTGACAGTTGGGCGCGGGAGTGCGGCTGAAACGGCGTATCCGTTTGTCATAACGATGGGAAACGCACTGCGCCCGAATGAAGTTTGGTCGGGCGCCGGCAGCCTCATGCCAATGCGGCGGTTGAGCGCGCACAACGACTCGCTGTTGAGATCCATGCGGCTGGTAGTCCCTGAAGAGATCACTTTCCCGAGCTTCGACGGCACTCAGATTCAAGGCTGGTTGATGCGACCGCCGGGTTGCAGCAGCGATCGAAAGTGCCCGCTGATTCTGAGTATTCACGGTGGCCCGCACGGGATGTATGGCTGGTCGTTCAATGCAAACTTTCAGGTCTACGCAGCGCAAGGGTATGGCGTGCTTTATCTGAATCCACGTGGCTCGAGTGGTTACGGACAAAAGTTTTCGGATGGAACGATCAACGAGTGGGGTGGCGGCGATTATCGAGACTTGATGGCCGGGATTGATGAAGCGCTTAAAAAGAACTCATGGATCGACCCGGCCCGTTTGGGCGTGACCGGCGGCAGCTACGGCGGTTTCATGACCAACTGGATCATCACGCAAACATCGCGCTTCAAGGGAGCAGTCGCAGTTGCGAGTTTGAGCAACTTGATCAGTTTTTACTCGACGTCGCTTTACCAGGATCTCATTCACGCGGAGTTTGGCGGCTTTCCCTGGGACAATTTCGAAATACTGTGGCAGTGGTCGCCGCTGCGTTACGTGCGGCAGGTGCAGACGCCCACGCTGTTCATTCACGGCGAAAACGACAACGACGTTCACATCACGCAGGCCGAAGAGATGTACATGGGGCTGAAGCGTCGCGGCGTGGAGACCGTCTTCGTCCGTTATCCGCGCGAGGGCCACGGATTACGCGAGCCGAAACACCGTATCGACGCGCTGGAACGGACGATTAACTGGTTTGATCGTTACGTGAAATAAGCCACAAAAAGGCTCAAAAGGCACAAAAGAAAGCCGCAAACGAAGGTCATAGCTGTCTGGAAGGCTTCCGGTTTACTTTGGTCTCAGGCTAATATGGGACCAGTAAATTGAAGACAGACCTGGAACAGATCAAGAGGGTATTGGGTCGCTGTTTGAGACTGCGTTGTCCGGCCTGTGGCCAGTCACCGATCATCACGCATCCATTTCATATCCGGCACCACTGCCCGCAATGTATGGCGCTTTTCAAGCGTGAAGAGGGCTTTTTTGTGGGCGCGATTCTCGCGAATGTGGTCACAACCGAGCTCGTGATCCTGCTGGTCTGCTTCTTCTTTTTACTCGTTATTGGGGCGCAATACAGTAGTGTGCTGATCATCCTCTTCGTGATGGCGCTGGTTTTTCCGGTGCTTTTTTATCATCACAGTTGGAGTTTGTGGCTCGGGTTCGACTTCATCGTAGAGTCGTTGCCGAAGTACAAAGGCCAAGACAAGGAGAGATAGCCACAAAAGGCTCATAAATAAAAAGCCCGGAATGCTCATTTTATTAACCTGAGTACGTTTTCATTTTGTGCTCTTTCTGCCTCTTTGTGGCTAAACTTTTTTGCGCCTCTTTGTGGCTAAACCTATATCTGGGTTATACTCGCGGCATCTCGCCTGCCCCGCGAGGCAAGTTTCATGATCGTCCAGCGGACGGTTCAAATTTAATTTGGTTGCAGCCGCCCACGATCCGAACAGGTTCAAGAGCACAATTAGTCTGCTCCCTACGTGAGGTTCGATGGCGCATAGCGCCCGGTGGCTAGTCAGGCTTTGTATTGAAAGATAGAGATTTGGTCCTCTGCGCGACACCGATCCGCAGACGACCGGAGTTTAGCGCCCATCCAGGCGCCACCCCACAAATACCCACATTAATCCTACGCGCAAACGCCTCGCCTAACGGCTTGCAGGTGGAACTCTGCGCATCAACAACTTCCAGAGAAGGCTGGTAATGGCAAAACAACTAATCGTGAGCGTCAATGGACGCGAAAAGAAGATTGCGATCATTGAAGACGACAAGGTCGCTGAGTTCTACATTGAACGTGGAGAACAACACCAGGGAATCGTCGGCAACATTTACAAAGGACGCGTGATGCGGGTGTTACCCGGAATGCAGTCCGCCTTCGTCGATATCGGACTCGAACGCGATGCGTTCCTCTACGTTTCCGACTTCTTCGATGAGGAAGAAGAGTTTGAAAGAATCGTTATCGACAAGTCGAAGAAAGGTGCACCTGATGCGGAACATGCAGCCGCTGAGGAAGTAGCTCTCAACCGTGTCGAACGCGAACAACGCATCGAGGCGGAGCAGGAACGAGCCGAGCCACTGCTGGAACCGGAGATTGCGGTCGCCGAAGAAACTTCAGAGACGCAGGAAACCGGACGCCGTCGTGGCCGTCGTGGCCGTCGCGGCCGCGGGCGTTGGGAGAAAGGCGACGAGATGCCTTCGACGCCGCAGGCACCGGCTTTCGAAAAACCCGATACGCCTTTCGTCGCCGGCGATCCCTCGATCGAACGCATCGTGGACGAAGAAGAAACCGCCGCCAACGGAGAGATGTTCAAAGACGCCCGGCTTCAGGAACGTATCTTCGACCAGATTCACGCCGTCGAATTCAACCTTGAAGACGACTTCCGCAGCGCGGAGGTAGGGTCGTTGCTTTCGGCGGGCGACTTCGGTGATGCGTCGTTCGAAAGAATTGATGACGGCGAGGCTGATGCCGAGCCAATCCGCGAGGCGGGTCGACCGCGTGAGGCACACGTTTCGAGCTTCATCGACGATGTCGAAGCAGACACGCTGAGCCGCGGTGGTTTCCAGCGCATTAGCGACGACGAAGAGGAAGCCGTAAGCGGCGTCGAAGAAAAACCGAGTGGTCGTCGATCACGCAAGTCCGCGGCGGCATCGGGAGCTGAAAAGAAGAAGCGTCCCTCCAAGGCTGCCGCGAGCAAGAGCACCACGAAGAAGAAAGCATCGAGCAAGAAGTCGTCCAAAAAGCGGGCCGCGAGTGTGGGGACCGCTGAAGGCGAAAACACCGAGTCCGTGGCAGGTTACGCTGACTCCGAAGCGCGCATGATTGAGAATCAATCGCGTGGTGAGTTTGCCACTCGCAGGGGCGGACGAAGAAGACGACGTACGACCAAGAACAAGCCACCGGCAGGGCCGGAGACCGACGGCGGCAATAACGTCGACACCCAGGCTGACGGCCCTGACGACGAGCAACTGCAATTCGTCGAACCGCAGGAAGAGTTTGTACCCGCTCCGCCACCACCGGCGCCGGAGCCACCGCAGCGTTCGCGCCAGCGTGATCAACGTGAACAGCGTGATCAGCGTGAACAGCGCGATAAACGCGATCAGCGTGGATATCGCGGCGGACAGTCGCGACGCGAGCGACATCAGCCGGCCATCACGGATCTGCTGAGCGAAGGTCAGGAGATACTTGTCCAGATCGCGAAAGAGCCGATTGCGAAAAAGGGCGCGCGCATCACTTCGCACATCGCGCTGCCGGGACGTTTTCTGGTCTACATGCCTACCGTGGAACACGTTGGCGTGTCGCGCAAGATTGAGTCGGACAACGAACGTCATCGCTTGCGGAAGTTGATCCAAACGATCCGCGCCGAGGAAGACATTCCGTCGGGCGGGTTTATCGTACGCACGGCTGGAGTCGGTATCAACGAGAAGGAATTGCGCGAAGATGTTCGTTACCTCGTCCGGACCTGGCTCGACTTCAGAGGCGTGGCTGAGAAGTCGAAGGCGCCCTCGCTGGTCCATCGCGATCTTGATTTGGTTCAAAGGCTGTTGAGAGATCAATTATCTGACGACTTTGAGTCGATACGCGTCGATTCGGAGGAGGAGTACCAGGCTATTGTTGAGTTTGTTAACCGCATTCAGCCGCGACTGGTGAAGCGCGTCAAGCTTTACACGAAGGAGCAGCCGATACTCGAGGCTTACGGCGTGCAGGCTGAGATCGACAAGGCGATCAAACCGCGCGTTTGGCTGAAGTCAGGCGGCTACCTGGTGATCAATCAGACGGAAGCGCTGGTAGCGATTGACGTCAATACCGGCAAGTTTGTAGGGCGCGGCAGCGGTCGTCTTGAAGACACGATCACGCGCACGAATCTCGAAGCTGTTGATGAGATTGTCAGGCAGATACGTCTGCGCGATCTCGGCGGGATCATCGTGCTCGACTTGATCGACATGGAAGAGCGCCGCAACCGCCAGAAAGTGATGCAGGCGCTTCAGGAAGCACTGCGCAACGACAAGTCGCCGACGAAGGTGCTTTCGTTCAATGACTTTGGACTCGTGATCATGACGCGCAAGCGTGTGAAGCAGTCGCTGGAGCGGACGCTTTGCTCGCCGTGCATGTACTGCCAGGGCGCTGGACTGATCAAGTCGCCACAGACGATCTGCTACGAGCTGCTTGAAGAAGCGCGGCGGTTAGCCAAGG
>JAICQI010000174.1 GCA_025937955.1 Pyrinomonadaceae bacterium | reverse complement strand
GTTGTCAGTGAGACAAAGTTTAGCCAGCTCGTGGTAGGGAGACATTCGACTCGAGAAGAATGCAGTACGAAATTCCTCGGCAGGGATTGGCGCACGCAATTCTTCCGTCAACTCGATTGCCTTCTTAAAGTTCACTTCAGCGAGCTTCAAATCTCCCTCTTGCAAGGCAACAGCTCCAAGCGAGCTAAAACAACGCTCGGCGATCTGTGGCTGCCGGTGCACTTCTGCCTGGTGCAGTGTTTGTTCGAGCAGGTCGCGGGCAGAAGTCAGATTTCCGAGAGCACGGTCGACTTCGCCCCGGAGCCAACGTGCAAGGAGCAATCGCTGCCAGCTTCCGGACAATAACAAGGCCGGCTCAGCTTGGCCTGCCAGCATCCTCGCGCCCTCAAACTTGCCTTGTTGGTAAAGCAACTGGGCGTGCGTCAACTCGACTAACGCAGCGCCTACTGGATTTTTCTCGGCGCCATAAAGTTGTTGTGCCTGATCGAGACTTCGCGGGGCTTCTTTAGTCCGGCCCAATAAAATCAGTGCACGGCCTCTATAAGCCTGTGCTCTGGCCTGTTCGGCCCGCATTCCGTGCTGAACAAAGATCGGGATGACCCGATCGTAGATCTCCAAAGCCTCCGCTGCGAGATTGAGCTCGAGGTAAGCATCGGCGATTTCGTGTTCGGCCAGGATTGCTTGAATCGTGAGCCCGAGAGAGGTGTAGTGTTGGCGCGACCGTTCGAGGTAGTCGAGTGCGCGATCGAAACGGCCTTGTAGCAACGCAAACAATCCGATGTTGCCTTCAATTCCTGCAAGGGTTACAGGGTGCCCAACTGCTTCCGCTTGTTTTAGAGCCTGTTCGAAAAGTTCTTCGGCGGATTTGAACTTGTGCAGCAAAGCGTGAGTATTGGCGAGACAATTATTTACACTCGCGAGCTGTTTCTGATCATCGAGAGCGGCAAAACGCGCCCGAGCCGCGCTTTGAAAGATCTCGGCGTCGTGGTAGCGGTCGCGACGGAAATATAGATTGCCGATGTTGTGCTCGATCTTGCCTGCTGCTTGCGAGTCGTTGTTCGTGAGGAAAACCTCGCGCGCTCGAAGACCACATTCGATGGCCTCCTCGTAGCGTCCCAACATGGAAAGGGCGATGAGCTTGCTTACCTGCGTCGCGGCTGCGATACAGGTCTTGCCAAGATCGAGAAATCGGCGTTCAGAATCTTCGAGTTCGGAAATAGCTAATAGCATGTCTCCGTCGATAAGAGCCTTGAGACCGGTAGCCCAGCAGGTTAAGGCTATGATTTCAGGATGGGGTTGAATTTCGGCGAGCAATTGTAATGAGGCTGCAGCGCCAAGTGCCTGCGCCGGATCAGTGCTCCAGCCCTCGAGACACTTGTCTTTTAATGAGTACGCAAGTTCTACATCAGCCAGGGTGGGGTTTTCCCAAAGCAATGTTTCCCGATTTGCATGGTTGGAATTGATTAGAAGTGTCGCAAGTTCCGCATGACGCATTGATCAGACTAGTCCTTGAGCTCCAGCTCAGGAATCTCGATTTCAACATCCGACATTCTTACTTTCAGCGAGTAGTTTCCTGTTGGTAGTGCGGGGAGCGTGAATTCACACAGTTCATTCAGACTTGCTTCCGCCGATCCAGTCGGACCTGAGATCTCGACAAGACCTCCAACATAACCCTCTCGGATGACTTGACCGGCGACGATACATTCATCGTTTTGAATGGTTATGCGCAAATCTAAATCGGTCTGCTGCGCTGAATAAAGCAACTGCCGTGAAGAGCTACGGACGGAACGCATGCCAAAAACTGGCATCGCCTTGCGGCTATCAAAGATTAAAGTCGCAACGATACGCCGCAACGGTCGCGGCGCTCCTGGTGGGAAAAGTTTTATGGCGGACATTAATAGATCGCGCGGAGCGTCTGCGGCTGCGTCGCTTCTCATCATCATGATTAGCCGCTCGAGACGCTGCAGCGTTTCGCCACACGCTGAACATGTTGCGACGTGAGTCCTCACGGCTTGCAGAGTTGCTGATGTCGCGCGGTTCTCGATTACATCTGCAAAGGTCCCGAGGGAAATATGTGATGAGGTGTTCATAGCCAATTCTCCGGCCCCGTTCAACAGAGCGTGCCGAATATCAGAAAATACACCTGACTCCTATTTCTTTAACATCTGAAGCAACTTGGCCAGGCAACGAGCGCGTGTCGGACCGATACTGCCTTCCGGTATGCCGAGAAAAGCCGCAAGTTCGGCATAGGACGGGGGCTCAGAGCGATAAAAGAGCATTTGCAGCAAGGATCTGCAGCGCTCGTCTAACAGGGAAACCGCGGTACGAATCTGGTGCTGTTCTTCGAGAATTAGCAGTTGCTCGTCAGGAAGCGGTGCTTCATCGCGAATCAATGCAGCTTCGGCGGTCTCGGAGTTCATGTCAGAACGTGGCTGACCGCGAGCTTTGCTGATAGTTCGCAACGTCTTCCGGCGCGCCGTCGTGACCAACCAGGCCTGCAGTTTTGCCGGCTCCTCTATATCGTTCAGTTTTTGAAAGAGAGTTGTGAATACATCCTGAAAGATTTCGGCAGCCTGATCTTCATCGAGCCCCGCCCGAAGGGGAATTGCATATATCAGGCGCTGGTAACGCAGTATCAGCCTCTCCCATGCAAGCTGATCACCGCGTCGGCAAGCTAGTACCAACTGCAGATCACTATCGTTCATTTGTATTAGGGGGGCGCTAGGCTGTGCCAGAATAGACTGTCGGTTAGTCTACACGTTAAAGACCGGGCTTGGCTAATCAAGCTGGCGGCGAAACGCGGTGACCAGCTTGTTTGATTCATGGTCTTATTTCGGAGGTTCCGTTGAGTAAGCGTCGAACGCTGCTCGCGCCAGGTCGGCAATCAACTTTTCCTGAGCTGACTCAGGCAATTTCGAGTTACTCACCAGTACCGCCATTGCAAGATGCCCTCGACCGGAAGGAAGAGTGATGATACCGACGTCGTTTGTTGCTTTCGCCACCCGTGTAACCCCATCTCTCTCTCCCGAGCCTGTCTTGTCGGCGACGAGCGTCCCGCTCGGCAAATCTCCCCGCAATCGATGCAAGCCTGTAGTGGCTCGCTGCATGAATCCCATTAGCAGGCTCAGTTGAGCAGGCTGCAGGATCTTTCCCTGGTGTAGTTGCACGAGAAGTCTCGCAAGGTCTTCCGCCGCTCCGGTGTTTGGATTTTGGCGGCTCTTCACGTATTCCGCGCCGGTTGAATGAATGTCGAGATTTTGAAAACCCAGCGAGCGCATGCGCTCCGTGACTTTGAGTGGACCACCAACGAGTTGGAGCAGTTTATCGCTCGAGGTGTTGTCGCTACGCGCGATTGAAAACTCAACGAGCTTTTCAATTGGGTAGTCAACAGGCTTTAGCCAGAGCGCCGTATTTCCGGGCGTGCCTGGCACAATTTCCGCGGGTGTCACATGGATCTTCTGGTCCAGCCGCAGACGGTTTTCTTCTACGTCCTTCAGGACGGCAATGGCCAGTGGGAGTTTGAATACACTATAGAGAGGCAGTTTAGAGTTGCCATTGATGGAGATCGTTTTTCCGGTTTCGATATGAACAACGGAGAGACCAACAGTTCCTTGTGCTCCATCGCAGATGGTCTTTAGACGCCGCTCGAGTTCCTGTTCGACTTTGCTCCGCTGGTTTTGAGATTCATTGGTCTTTCTTACTTCAGCAGTGGTTGTAGATTTCGCGCATGCTGAAGCTAACGCCGAGAGAAGCAGCAGAATACAGAGCGAGCCAGAGCGCATGAGTTTAAATTAACCCATCCTGCCCTGAATCAAACAAAAATTTTGCGCCGCAGTAATACGGTGAAGAGTTCAGCAACTTCTCCGTACAGCAGTATTTTTTGTGGACCATCGCGCCCATCGAATGGGATGGCAGGGCGGTGTTCCTCTCGAATGACCTCATATTTGGAAGGAAAAGAGAATGAGAAACCTTAGTTTTGTAAAACGGATGACAGCGCTGGCGATGGCGCTCATGTTTTTGGTCGTTTTGAACGTCACGCGCGTTGAGGCGGCTCCAACCACCAATCTAACCCCGGAACAGATCAAAGCGATTGTTACGGATATGTTCAATAAATTCGCTGCGTTCGATGCCCAGGGGACCACGGACGCTTTCGCCGCTGACGGCACGATTGAAGACCCGGTCGGAAGTACCCCGATACAGGGAACACAAGCCATCCTTGCTTATCAGCAAACGTTCCCCACTATCCTGGATGAAATCAGAATCCAATCCTTTGACGTCACGGTGTGCGGTAACGAAGCTGCCGTCAAATGGAGATTACGTTTTAAGACTAAGACTGGGAATGTTTTCTTCGTGGACGGCATCGGCATCATTAAAGTCAATGAGGACGGGAAAATTCAATCGGACAGAGAGTGGTTTGATCAGGCTTATTTTCTGTCGCAACTGCAGCAGTAAACATACAGATCGGCGATGCTCGGAGTGTTCCATGCATCGCCGATCGGTCTTTACTGGAAGTCGTGAACAGGCCTGCCACTGGGCACGCGAGCCGGAATAAGCTTACGAAGGTCGTGCGCATTCGCTTTTGGATCGAGAAGTCCCGTGCGCAGGAAGGCGATGAGTTGACGAAACTCGTCACTGGACAATGTAACAGGCGTCGCAAGCGCTGGAGCAATACGCGCCAGAACCGGCGCCATCGGTCCTTGTGGACCTTGCAGGTCAGCGTCGAGACCTGCTGCGACCGGGTTGTAACTCGGCGCTGAGCCGATCGCGTCCAGGTGATAACGCACTGCATCTTCCAGCCTGGTGAAGCAACCGTTGTGGAAGAACGTAGGTTGTAAGGCCAGGTTCCGCAGCGGCGAGGTTCTGAAGGCATAGCGGTCATTTGGATTTCCTGTGACCTGCTCCAAACCAAAATCCTCGTTTGCACCTGGGCCATCAAACGTGACGTTGCCAACAGCCGGTGCGATTTGAGGAATGCCGGCAACATGCTGACGGAAATCGCTGAACATCTCATTGGACTGGCCAGAAACTGCGTGGCAGCTCACGCAGTTGCCCGAGCCAAAGAAGATCAGGGCACCACGTTTCTCGTCGTCGGTCATAGCGTTCTTTTGCCCGCGCGCAAATTTATCAATCGGTGCGTTTGCGAAAACGAGCGTGAATTCAAACTCCGCGATCGCACGAGCAAGCATCTCGTAAATGACCGGTGCGCCTGACTTCACCTCCGGGAAGTTTTGACCAAACAACTTGCGATATTCACCATTCGCATTTAACCGATCCACCACTGCCGCACGAATGCCATCGTTAGTCCCAGGCACTGACGGATGGAATCCCGTCATCTCAGGCTTTTCAGTCGTGGGAATGAAAGCCTGAGCTGTGAGCAGGTGTGGAAGCGCGGACAGCGAGAAGCCTTCCGGTAAAGGAAACTGAAAGCCGGCGCTGTTGTCGAATGGATTGCCGGAGACTGAGTTGAAGCGCGAGTTCCACATCAGCGCCGGGAAGAAAACGTTGTTGAGAACAATCGGCGCGCGCCGTTGATTGCGTGGGCCAATTCGATCGGGACCTACGATGTTATTGTTTTCGACGCCGATGGCAATTGACTGCGAGTCGCCGAAACCCAATGGTGCCGCGTGACAACCGGCACATGAGTTGTCGTCATTCAAACCGAGTAAGCTGTCATGAAAAGCCAGCCGACCCAGATCGGCAAGTTGGTTGTCGATCTTTCGCCCCAGCCTTTGTTCGAGACTCAATCCGACTCTGCCGGTAAACCCATGTTGCCTGAGAACTGCAGACAGCTGCTCATTCAGCGTGTCATCGCCACTGCTCGCAAAAGTTCCAGGTGTTAGAGCTACCACTCCAATAGATGCCACCACGAGAATTATTATTGTTAGCTTGCGTTGTTGGGTACACATGAAAACTAATTCCTTGAGGGTAGTGATGCAGTTTTTGAATCGGGCGCTTCTTGGAGTTCGGTGCCTTGGCACCGCTTTTGTATTTGACCACTAATTCATACCAAAGCGGTGCCAAGGCACCGCACTCCAAGGAGGCACCCACAGTCCTGAGTCTATTCACAGGGAGGTATATTTGGGTTCTCTTCGGCGAACATACCGTTAGGATTTGGGAACCAAATGGCGGCTCTCATTGCCCAGATGGGCAGACCTTCTGCCATAAACTCCCATTCGTCGTCGTCACCTGTGAAACCTTCTGGCGGCGTGGCTGTGCAAGCTATCGGTATCACGTACTCCACGCCCACCAGTCGCAGGTTGTTGCCTTCGCGAATGTAGTGAAGTGCTTCCGGATGTTCGATATCGAAGTTGCAGTCAAGCACAGACTCATTCAGGTACTCTAGCCCCTCGCCCTCCGCACAATGTAAAAATTTATAACCATCAGCGTCGGCACGGTCGAAGTCGTGGTACTTCGCAGTCGCATTGCGGGCCCGGGCGAGTTCGTTCCTCGTGGTAGGAGAAAGATTATCAACTGCGACGCTTGCCGCGGCCGAAGTCCTGTTAGTTGTCAGCAACGCGCTGCCAATAAGTAGACAGCAAATTCCTATGAAGATTGGAAACGATAGATAACTTTTCATATGGTCCCTCCAGGTGCTATCACTGCGTTCTCATTGAAATACGTTCCGCCAACTCCGGATCGCGATGGCGGCGGGTGAATGGAATGAGCATCGGTACGGAACGGCGGTAAGTCTCGTAACTTTCGCCGTGTTCGCGCACAAGGTCCCGCTCCTCGAGTTGAATCGCCAGCAGGATGTACGCAGTCGTAGCTAGTGAGAAAAGCAGGTGTGCGAGAGTCATGGTCGGCGTGCTCCAGAAGGCGAACAGCCAGCCGACGTAGAGTGGATGCCGGACGAGCCGGTATGGTCCCGGCGTTCCGAAATGCAAGGTGGTGTAAGGCCGGCCGAGGAGGTACAGCCAGACCTGGCGCAGGCCAAACAGATCGAAGTGATTGATCAGAAAAGTGGCAACCAGCACCAGCGCCCAGCCGAAAGCAAACAACACGTGCAACACTATCCTTCCGAATGGGTCTTCAATGGACCATACAACACCGCCCAACGGCTGCCACTGCCAAAACAACAGGATAAGCGCGAGACTCGAAAATAGAACGTAAGTCGAACGCTCCAGCGGTTTCGGCACAACGCGGGTCCACCAATCCTTGAACCCCTTGCGCGCCATGACGCTGTGTTGCACCGCAAACAGAGTCAACAGTCCTACATCGATAAGCAACGCGATGCCGAGTGATTTACTCGGGGTGCCGTCGAGAGTTCTCGGCACGCCAAAGTTGCCGATGAAGCCGATGGCGTACAGAAACGTTCCCAGGAATAACAGGTAGCTGAGACTTCCGTAAGTGAAGAATGCGATCCGCTTGAACATAACTTTGCCTCCATGTCTGGCGCGTCTAGTGAACCTGGCCTTTTCTTAAGCGCGCATAATGAAGTCTGCCCCTAAGAGTTGCTATGGGAGTTTCGTCCCGCTTTGCGTATTCTTCGCGCCACCGGGCTGGGACATTAGTCCCGTTTGATTGATGCGAGCCGAGGCCACTGATAAAATCTGGCCCCCCGCCTTTGTCGCCAGGTTCGCAGCCAAAACTACATGACGAGGAATTGACGAGTCCCTAAAAAACGATGAGGAAGTTCATAGGAACTTACTAGGAAGTCATGCCGTGTCTCATCAATAATTGCTACCGGTTTGGAGAGTTCACCCTGGATGCTGACCAGAAGGTCCTGCTGCGTGAGGGCAAGCCGTTGCTTTTGGCGCCGAAAGTTGTTGAGACGCTTCTGACTTTGGTTCAAAACAGCGGCAGGATTCTTGAGAAGCAAGAGTTGATGGCGCGGCTCTGGCCCGATACGTTTGTCGAAGAGTCAAACTTAACTTACACCATCGTGCAGCTAAGAAAGGCCCTGGGCGATGACGCCCGCCATTCCCGCTACATCGAGACCATCCCTAAACGCGGCTACCGCTTTATCGGTCAGACAGTGATCGAGAATAAGCCTGTTATCTCAATTGCCGTCCTGCCGTTCGTGGATATGAGTCCGGAGAGAGACCAGGATTATTTCTGCGAAGGAATGGCTGACGAACTGATCAACAGCCTCGCCAGCCTGCCGGGCCTGCAGGTCGCCTCCAGGACGTCGTCCTTTAGATTCAAGTCGCCGACGCTGGATATTCGCGAAGTGGGCAAACGATTGAACGTCAGCACGGTGCTTGAAGGAAGCGTCAGAAAAGCGAAGGGAAAATTCCGCATCACCGCGCAATTGATCAGTGCAGTCGACGGCTATCAGCTCTGGTCAGGAAAGTACGACCGCAAACTCGAAGACATTTTTGTTGTTCAGGAAGACATTGCCCAGAGCACCGTGAAGGCACTCAAGTTCGTGCTAAGCTCGGATGAGCAACGCACATTACAAAGGGGCCGGACGACAAGCATAGAAGCCTACGAATATTACCTGCGCGGTCGCCAGCTCTTCTACCACATGCGACGCCGAAGTCTTGAATCCGCCAGACAGATGTACCTGAAAGCGATCGGAATGGACGATCAATTTGGTCCTGCCTATGCGGGGATAGCTGACTGTTCCTCATTTCTCTATATAGATTGGGGAGGTCTTGAGTCCGATCTTGTAGACGCCGATCGTGCGAGTTTGAAAGCCGTCGAGGTCGACCCCGGTTTAGCACAGGCTCACGCCTCACGGGGGATCTTCCTTGCATCCAAAGGCCGGTATTCGGAAGCGGAGCGAGCGTTCGAGACTGCGCTGGATCTGAATCCCAAATTGTATGAGGCCCATTACTACTACGCACGAGCCTGTTTCTCGCAAGGAAAACTAGATCAGGCAGCAGTGTTACTAGAGGAGGCTGCAGCAGTTCGCCCGGAGAGCGTCGATGCATTGTCAATGTTGGGCTGCATATATAAAGGACAGAAGCGAGAACAGTTGCAGAAAGAGACATTCAAGAGATGTCTTGACGCGGCGCAAAATCATCTTGAGTTTTACCCCAGTGACATCAGGCCACTTCTTTTAGGAGCAACTGCGCTTATAGAGTTGGGAGAAGCAGAGCGCGGGCTGGACTGGACTCGGCGAGCGCTCGAACTTGATTCGCAGGACCCAAACGTTCTCTACAACGCTGCCTGCGCATTCTCCATATCAGGTGAGCTTGGCGAAGCGATCATTTGCCTGGAGAAGTCGCTACCGTTTTGCGCTGATCGGAAATGGCTCGATTACGACAGCTATCTCGATCCGTTGCGTAGTCTTCCCAGATTTCAGGAACTGTTGCGGGTCGGTCCCGAACAGCGCCGTACCATCAATGGCTAAACACATCGGCATTGTTTCCGTGAACTACGAGGGCACCACGCTCTGTTACCAGACGATCTGTGCCGAGGCGCCTTCCATGATGGGCGAGTACCAACACCCGCAGATCACGATTCATTCGTTTCCGCTCGCCGATTACATTCGCTTTCTTTCAAGGTTGGATTGGGAAGGAGTCGCCGGGCTGTTGCTCGAGTCTGCTGAAAAGGTCGCACGTGCCGG
>JAICQI010000281.1 GCA_025937955.1 Pyrinomonadaceae bacterium | reverse complement strand
CCCAACGCAAAGATCCCCGCGAAATGTGGACAACCGAGCTCGGCCCGTGCCGCGGCGTCGTGACGCAAATGCACTTCGTCGTTTCTCGTTCCGTAAGGATCCTGAACGCTGAGCCAACCGATCGTCCGTTGCACTGAAGCTGACTGAAGTTCTTTGCTGATGTAGACGAAACCTGATCCGTATCCCGAAAGCATCCACTTGTGCCCGGTCGTACACAACGCATCGATCTTCATGCGCTTCACATCGATGTCGAACACTCCTGCCGCCTGACTCGCATTGACGACGAGGGCATGCTCGCCTTTGATGCGCCCGAGTTCCTCCAGATCCGCTCGAAAGCCGTTTGAAAACTGCACGTAACTCAGCGACAGAATTCCTGTGCGCGTGTTCATCGCCGCGCGCAAATCCTCAGGCCGCACGACGCCGCCCACCGATTTCACGAGGTGAACAGGAATCCGCCGCTGCATCCACGGAATAGTCGTGACGGGAAATTCGAGGTCGCAGGAGATCACTTCGCCGTGTTTCTCGAGCGCGTCGACAATCAGGTTCATTCCACTTGACGTGTTAGTAGTGAAACCAATTTCATCCGGTTCGGCGTTTATGAAAGAAGCGACGCGCGCTCGCATCTTCTCCACTTCTGCAAGCCAGTCATCCCAGTGAACGTCGCCGTCCTCCATCATCTGCTCGTAGTAGTACGAGCCTGCTTTTGCGGTTGATGTAGCGAGCGGCCCGGCTGCGGCCGTATTGAGGTATACGCTTCTCGACGTGACGGGAAACTTTGCGCGAACGTCAGCCCAATTAATCGTGCCCATTAGATCGACTCTTTGTACGTTTCGAGGTTCTGCTGGATTTTTTGCAGCAACTGCGACTTGAGAGTGTTTGATTTGAGTTTTTCAGGAGGCACTGGTTGCCACTTGCCGGGGATCAGGACCTGCGAGTCGATGAAGGCATCGATCGCTTCCTGCAAACCTTCGATTTTGATCTTACCTTTCATTGCGATCACTTCTTCGATGATCCACGTGACGGCGTCGCCGGTGATGCGATGGCGGTGATTGATGACTGCCGATCGTTCCTGAAGCGTCTTCAACACCGGATCAAAATGACCACCGAGCGCGGCCACCAGTCGCAAATAAGATTCCTGAAAGCCTTCCACTCGCGCGGAGGTAATCAGCTTCAAGTCGCTGTTGCCGACGTAAGACGCAGCCATGATACGGCAGAAAATGTCGGCAGGCATGTAGGCGCTGGTGTCGTCAAAGCGGGTGATCGACTGCGCGACGTAGTAGGCCGGCAATAGTCGCAGCAGATTTCTGATCAAAAAGACGGGATTGTGAGTGAAACCATCCGGCAGTTTTTGGACGCCTTTGCGGACTTTGCGATCTTCGAAGTAGCTCAGACTGCGATCGAAGTCGCTGATCTCCTTTTGCGCGTTGTTCATCAGGTACGTGATCTGTTCGGGAGTGAAGCCGATCCGCCAGAGCATGCGCTGCTCTCGTTCTTTTGCGAAAGCCTCGTCAAAGACTCGCAGGCACTTGGCACTTCTGAAGTTGTTCAGGTTTTCTTTTACGCCTGATTTGGCGAACGCCATCGTTTGCGCAAAGACCTGGACCAGCGTTTTCGCCCAGCCGCGCTGTTCCGCGAGTGAAGCCGAATAGCGATCGACGTCCTTGAAGCGATACTTGTCGTGCTTCGCGGCGAACTGTCGAATCGAGCCGTAGTCGAGCACGGCGCCGCTGGCGAGCATGTTGTCGCCATCCCACGAAAGCCAGTTGAAGATATATTCCTCTTCGAGCAGTGCTGCGAACTTCGCGTAGGAGCGTGCGAAATAGTCGAGCGCTTTGTCGTATCGCTCGGATGTTTTAGTGGGAATGTCCCAGAAACCGTTTTCGACTTCGCGATCGATGAAGTAATCAATTGACGCTTTGAGCTCTGCGTGCCGGCCTTGTTTGAGATAACGAAAGATGTGGGCGGGTCTGATCAGATTCGGCGCGGTTCTCACTCCGATGGCGCTCGTGTCCGGGAAACCGATTACGGCGAGGCAGCGTTCTGTCGGAATGCCCTGGCGGTAAAAGATCTCCGACATGACTGCGCTGCCGAGCATCTCGTCGAGATCCGCGAGACCCGATGAATAGCCTTCGCGGTAGTCACCAGTGGCAACGAAGCCTTTGGCGTTCTGAGCGCCGGGGCTCAGGATTGTCGCACCGGTGCCACGACTCGAAATATCGAAGATCAGGTTTTCACTTTTTAGATAACCGTTCCAAATGCTCCTGCCGTCGCCGGATGTCTTGCCTTGTTTATTGCGGTGTTGCGTTTGGAGGTAGCGTGTCGCCATGTAAGGGTGAGGTTTGACGGTTTCGGGCGGAAATTTCTTGCCTTGTTGCAGATCGTATTCGTTGATGATCTGAAGCGAGAAAGTATCGAGGATGATTTGCTCGAGATCTTTATTGATGGTTGCCGGATGATCCGGTGGGATGAGGCCCATCTCTTTCGCGAGAGGGAAGTTGAAATAGAGGACACGACCGTGCGGACGATAACGCGCCTGATAGTCAACATAGCCATCAGGACTAACGCTCCGCCACGGATGCCTTCCGTCTACCTCATTGAACTTCTCATACATATGGGTCGGTATGAGAAATGGCAACTAAGCAGAGTTTGCCACAAAGAGGCACAAAACGCACAAACAGTATTTATTCGCGCGCTTCGTGGTGCGCTTCTTTTCTGTGCTTTTTGTGCTTTTTTGTGGCTTGGTTTTCTTTGGGGCTTTTTGTCGCGCGAACCAGAGGGTGGTTAGTGATGGTAGATCGAGCTCGGGGCCGTTAATGGAAACACTTTCATTGCCGCCGTAGATGGCGGAGTCAGTGTTGACGATGAGGTCGTAGTCATTCGAGCCGAGCAGTTCGACACGATAAGCTTTCTTGGGGACGGCTGAGAAATTACAAACACAAATAAGATCGCGGCCGGTTTGGGGGGAGCACCGCTTAAAGGAGACGATGTTTTCTGAGGCGTTGTTGACGTCGATCCATTCGAAACCGGCGGGTTCGCCGTCGGCTTCCCAGAGTGCGTCTTCTGGTCCATAAAGTCGGTTCAACTCGCGAACTAGTTTTTGCACGCCGCCGTGCAGAGAGTCTTCGATCAGGTGCCAGTCGAGACTCTCGGTCTCCGTCCACTCGCGCCATTGCCCAAACTCACCACCCATGAACAACAACTTCTTTCCCGGATGCGCCCACATGTACGCATAGAGTGCCCGCAGGGTCGCGAATTTCTGTTCAGTCGTGCCCGGCATTTTATTGAGCAGCGAGCCCTTCATGTGGACCACTTCGTCGTGGGAAAACGGCAGGATGAAGTTCTCGCTCCACGCGTAGACCAACCCAAACGTCAGCGCGTTGTGATTGCCGGCACGGAAGAGTGGATCGGTCTGAAAGTACTTAAGCGTGTCGTGCATCCAGCCCATGTTCCACTTGAAGTCGAAACCCAGCCCGCCGGCATAGATCGGATGGCTAACCATGGGCCACGCAGTTGACTCTTCCGCTACCATCATGATCCCGGGACACGCGCGATGCGTTATCTCGTTCAACTCTTTCAGAAACGCGAGCGCCTCCAGGTTCTCGCGCCCGCCAAACTCATTCGGCACCCATTGCCCTTCCTTGCGGCTGTAGTCGAGGTAAAGCATCGACGCGACAGCATCAACACGCAATCCATCGACATGAAATTCGCGAAACCAGTAGAGCGCATTCGCCACCAGAAAATTGCGCACCTCGTTGCGGCCGTAGTTGAAGATGTACGTGCCCCAATCAGGATGTTCACCTTTGCGCGGATCGAGATGCTCGTACAGCGCGGAACCGTCGAATCGTCCCAGCGCCCACGCGTCCTTCGGGAAGTGCGCTGGCACCCAGTCCATGATCACGCCGATGCCGCGCTGGTGCAGGTAATCGATCAGGTAACGCAGATCGTCGGGTTCGCCGTAACGAGCTGAGGGAGCGTAGTAGTAAGTGACCTGATAACCCCACGATGGTCCATACGGGTGTTCTTTGAGCGGCAGAAACTCCACGTGTGTGAAGCCCATTTCCGTGACGTAGTTCGCGAGCGGCTCGGCCATTTCACGATAAGTGAACGGGCGATTGTCGTCTTCCATCTTCCGCCGCCACGAGCCGAAGTGTACTTCGTATATCGACAGCGGTTTGCGAAAGTGTTCCCTGCCGGTACGGTTCTTGATCCACTTCGCGTCGCGAAATTTGTACTTCGATTCGTAGACGATGGAAGACGTGTCCGGCGGGACTTCCGTATGCTGTGCGTAAGGATCGGCTTTGAAGATCGAAGGACCACGGGGCGGACGAATCTCAAACTTGTATAGACTGCCTGCGGTGAGTTTGGGGATGAAGAGTTCCCAGACGCCGGAGTTTCCGAGCATTCGCATCTGGTGCGAGCGTCCGTCCCAATCGTTAAAGTCACCAACTACACTTACTCCAGAAGCGTGCGGCGCCCAGACAGCGAACACGACACCTTTGGTACGGCCTACTTTGGTAACGTGCGCACCGAGCTTTTTGTAGACCTCTTCGTGGCGTCCTTCGCCAAACAGGTGGAGGTCAATCTCGCCAAGAGTGGACGGAAACTCTTTTAGGACTTTTTGTTTCATATTTGTAGGGGTGACCCTCCGTGGCCACCCCACGCAAACGCAGAACTGGGGTGGCCACGGAGGGCCACCCCAACAACACAGCCGATCGTGCCGCGAAGTGTCGAAAGATGTCGGCGCCAGTGCCTTTTCGGGACGGTTGCTCTTTGCTTCCGACAGCAGTTCGAGGAAGCGTTTGCGCGGAGGATCGAGGTTCAATTGATCCAGGAGATCGATGACGCGGCCAGCGTAGCGCATCACCTGAATCGTCTCGATTCCGGCGAGATCGGAAAAGAACCAACCGCAACTCGTAAACATCAACAACGCACTGCGCTGCATCTCCAGCAACATCAACGCGCGTGACTCTTCCTGTGCATTCAACGTACTAACTGCATGTTGGTTGAAAAATGCCGGCCGTGCGTGCTGATCCAGCATCACTGAGATGTAGTCGTTGCGCGCGGCCCATGGATCGCGCAACAACTCACCAGCGGCACTCTCAAATTTGACCGCCGCATCGTCACGCAGAAAATTCAGCGCTTCGCGCAACGGCTGTCGCCACGATTGGTTCCAACCAGGCTCACCAGCAGTGTGACAACCACAACTTCTCGACCAGCGTCGCACTCCATGCACACAACTCCAAGACGTGCCCTCACCATCAGGCCCATTATCAATCTCAATCTCTAACTCAGGCGGGTGACGATCGAGATACTGCGCGTAATTAGTGATCCAGAATCCCGCCTCCTTCGCCTCAACCTCCAGCGCATGCGCCAAACAAAGATCACCAAACTTGAAATGGTGACCATACGTCTCGCCATCAGTCGCGACATGCACTAGATCTTTCCCCTGCGCAGCTTTGAGGAACCTCTCTACCAACCCCCTGCTCGACGCAAGCGCCCCCTCGAACGCAATCGCCCGCGCTAGTGGTCCATTGTAAAAAAACACGGCCAGCGACCGATCCGATCCATCCGGATGGCGAAACAGGTAAGGCCTGGAAGTATCAACATCACCCTTGGCCTGATTAGGCGCCAGGATCACATAACGCATCCCCTGCTCTATCAGCAACGCCAGCACTTCATCATTCGCAGCCGTCTCCGGTAACCAGAGCGCCTCCGCTTCACGACCAAAACGAAAACGGAAATCCGCTAACCCCCAAACAACCTGCGTCAAACGATCGCGCTCGTTGCAGAGTGGCAGAATCGCGTGCCCGTAAGCCTGCGCGATCGCGTTGCCATGACCACCGCGCGCCTCAGCACTCGCTTTGTCGGCGTTCAGGATCTTTTGATAAGTCGGAAGGTGATGAGTCTCGAGCCACGACAGCAGAGTGGGACCAAAGTTGAAACTGATATGCGCGTAGTTGGTCGCATTGGGAGCGTAACATTCAGCGTGAATGCGCTCGTTCCAGTCATGAAACGGCGCGGCGCTCGGTTCAGCTTCGACTTCACCTGTCCATGGATTCTCGCGTGGTGGTTGATAGAAGTGACCGTGAACGATAAGAGCTGTCATGAAAATCCTGTTAACCCTGTCCTTGCAAGCCTGGCGGCGCCGAGCAATCCCGCATTGTCTCCGCACTCCGCCCGCGCGATCTTAACCTGTTGCGCCGTCGTTCGAAACGCACGCTCCTCGACCTGTCGATACATCTCCGGTGCAAACAAGTCCCAGCCGTTCACTGCACCACCACTAATCACGATGATCTGCGGATCGATCAAGTTGATCAGATTCGCGAGACCAATCCCGAGATACAGTCCAAATCGCCGGAAGACCGCGAGCGCAAGTTCGTCACCATTCCTCCCGGCCTCATAAACCTTCGCGGCAGTCAACTCTTCGCTCTTCAATGTTGATTCGGGAACCAGCGACAAATTTTCTCGCGTCATCCTTACAATCGCAGTCGCCGAAGCAAACAACTCCAGGCAACCTGTGTTGCCACACTTACACTTCAACCCACTAAACGGATCGACAGTCGTGTGTCCAATCTCTCCAGCCGAGCCATGCGAACCGCGCCACAACTTACCGTCAAGTATCACGCCGCCGCCAACGCCCGTTCCGAGCGTGACGCTGATCACGTCGCAACAGCCGCGCGCGGCGCCCATCCACATCTCACCGACCGCAGCGGCGTTGGCGTCGTTCTCGAGAAAGACAGGCCAGCCGAGTCGTCGTTCTAACTCTGCTTTTAATTCGAAGTTGACCAGGGAAGGAAGGTTCGGCGCTTGCAGTACGACGGCTTTCTTGCAGTCCACTGCGCCCGGCACCATAATCGACGCCGCAACAACGGGCAACTTATCGGATTCCCATTGCTGCGCGGCCTTAACCAGAGCGTTGACAATGCAAAGAGCGGAATCTCCTTTCGGAGTTTCCTGTTTCAGTTGATTGAGTATTCTTCCGGCGTCATCAACGAGAGCGGCTCGAAGGTGCGTGCCGCCTAAATCGACGGCGAAGACCAGGCTTTCACTAGACGGATTCTTCGGCATGTTCAAGTCGGAGCGCCTCCGCGGTCGTCTCTCCTCGCGAGAGGTTCCGCGAGATAAGCACCCCTGCCACAATTGCTATAGCCACGTATAACGCTGCCGCAGCCCACTCCTTGAATATCAACTTGCCAATGCCAAACAAGGAACCGTAGATCAACGCGCAACCGAGTATCCAGTTCACAAAATGTAGCGACAGCCGGCCCTGTGCGTGCGATTCCGCGAGATCTGCTCGCGCGGCGATGTCGTTCCAGCCAGGTCCTTCAGGCCTGACGCGACGATAGAAAGCAATCAGTTTTTCCATTGGCTCGGGACT
>JAICQI010000901.1 GCA_025937955.1 Pyrinomonadaceae bacterium | reverse complement strand
TGCAAGTGGATCCGGGTTTTACGAAAGAGAACGTGTTGGCGCTGCAAGTATTCCTGCCGCGAAACTATGGTAGCCGGGAACAGTTGATTGGCTTCTTCGATCAGTCGTTAGAAAAGATCCGGAATCTCCCAGGAATTGAAACTGCCGCCGTTATCGCAACGCCCCCTCTCATCAGTTGGGATCAGGACGCGACGTTTACAATTTTGGGCCGACCCGCGCCGCCGCAGGGAAGTGAGCCGTCGGCGTTTTATGCACAGCTATCAAGTGAATACCTGAAGGCGCTGGGTATTCCGCTAAAGCAAGGCCGCTTCTTCACAGAGTTCGATCGAGCCGGCTCACCGCCGGTAGTTGTGATCAACGAAACGATGGCCCGGCGTTACTTCCCAGGTGAAAACCCATTGGGACAGCGGCTCGTCGTAGCGTGGGGTGAGCCCGCGACACGAGAGATCGTTGGCGTTGTAGGCGACGTGCTCCAGAACGGCCTTCATACTGAGCCGCGCGCTGAGATGTTTGTGCCACATCAGCAGAGTGCCAGCGCGCAGATGACGTTTCTCGTCAAGACGAGGACTGAGCCGGGCTCGCAACTAGCCGCCGTCAAGCAGGCGATCCGCGAAATCAATCCGAGACAAACATTCGCGAGGACGGCGACGATGGAAGAGCTCGTTGCCGAATCGCTCAAAGAGCGTCGCTTCAATCTGTTTCTGCTCGGACTGTTCGCGGCGATCGCTTTGTTGCTGGCGACGATCGGTATTTACGGATCGATCAGTTACGCGACGCGGCAACGCACGAACGAGATTGGCGTGCGGATCGCGTTGGGCGCGCAGACGCGGGATGTGCTGCGTTTGGTTGTTGGGCAAGGTGTCGGGCTCGCGCTGGTCGGTGTGGCGCTCGGGCTGGGCGCAGCGTTTCTGCTGACGCGCGGGATCAAGAGTTTGCTGTTTGGCGTCAGCCCGACAGATCCGCTGACGTTTCTGGCGATTTCGGTGTTGCTTTTGTTGACCGCGTTTCTGGCGTCGCTCGTTCCGGCGCGGCGCGCGACGCGGGTGGATCCGTTAGTGGCTTTAAGGAGCGAATGAAAAAAATTGTAGGGGCGGCCCTCCGTGGCCGCCCCAGGGACGAACGCTGGGGTGGCCACGGAGGGCCACCCCTACAAAGAATTCGGAGAAACGTTTGCTTCACGATCTGATCTACGGCCTGCGGTGGCTGCGGAAGAATCCAGGCTTCACGGTGTTGTCGGTGTTGATGCTGGCGGTCGGCATTGGTGTGAACACGGCGATGTTTAGCGTGATCAATGCCGTGCTGCTGCAGCCGCTCCCTTATCCCGAAGCCGACCGCATCGTGTGGATGAACGAGTCGGGCCTGGAAGTTCGAGACCGTAACGTTTCGTATCCAAACTTTGTTGACTGGCGTACGCGCAATCAGAGTTTCGAGGCGATGTCGACGTTTCGCGGCTGGTCAGTAAACATCACCGGCTCCGACAAACCCGAGAACCTCATCGCCAGAATCGTTACGTCAGATTACTTCAAGGTAATGCGCGCGGCACCGATGCTCGGACGCGACTTCAACGCCGAAGACGACAAACCCGGCGCTGCTCCCGTCGCCTTAATCAGCTACGGATTCTGGCAACAGCGATTCGCGGGCGATCCGAATATCTCCGGCAAGGACATTCTCCTCGATGATAAACCGCACACGGTCATCGGCGTGTTACCGGAAAGCTTCCAGCACCAGGGCCCGCCACCGCTATGGGTGCTCATGGGCCCATTGAACTGGAAAGAGCGCGACGTGCGCACGGGTGGAAATGTAATCGCGCGTTTGAAGCCTGGTGTGACGATCGAACAGGCGCGCGCCGATATGAATCGCATCGCGCAACAGTTACTCAAGGAACATCCGATCACGAATGCCGGCGCAGACACGATCAACGTCGTGTCGCTTCAGGACAATATCACGAGAAATGTAAGTACGGCGTTGAAGATACTCTTTGCGGCAGTCGGTTTGGTGTTGTTGATTGCCTGCGCCAATATCGCCAACCTGCTGCTCGCGCGCGCTGCAACCCGGCGAAAAGAATTTGCGGTGCGTATTGCTCTCGGCGCGTCGCGCTTCAGAATCGCCCGGCAGATGCTGGTTGAGAGTCTGCTGTTGGCGTTTGCAGGCGGCCTCGTTGGTTTGATTCTCGCGTCATGGACCATGGCGGTGCTTTCGCGAGTGACGCACGAAACAGTTCCGCGCATGGCTGGAATGTCACTGAGCGGCAAAGTGCTCGCTTTCAATTTCTTCATCACGCTGCTCACGGGAATTCTTTTTGGTGTTCTCCCTGCCTTGCGTTCATCCAAAACTGAGTTGCACGAAAC
>JAICQI010000811.1 GCA_025937955.1 Pyrinomonadaceae bacterium | reverse complement strand
TCATGTTCGGCTGATATTCCGCGTGCGCGAAAGGGGGTGTCAAAATTATCTGCCTACGTGCGTTATTTGTCGGGGCGGCCACGGAGGGCCGCCCCAGCGCCCGCCATTCAAAACCTGGGGCGGCCACGGAGGGCCGCCCCTACAAATAACGCACGTAGGCATATAATTTTGACACCCCCTTTCGCGCTCGCGTAATATCAGCCGTACATGAACGGCAGGGTTTTAGTCCTGAATACTTCTTTCGAGCCCATTAACGTGTGCACCGAAAGGCGCGCGGTGGTGATGATCTTTAAAGGGGTGGCGCGAGTGGAGGAGCACAACGGCCACATGCTCCACTCGCAAAAACTCGCGATCCACGCCCCCTCGGTCATTCGTCTCACGGAGTACATTCACATTCCTTTTGAACGTCGCTCACTCTCTCGAAAGAACATTCTTTTACGCGACCATTCCACCTGCCAGTATTGCGGCACCCAGTATCCGCCTTCAGAATTAACGCTCGATCATGTGCTGCCACGCTCGCGCGGAGGGGAGTCCGCGTGGGATAATCTGGTTGCCTGCTGCAAACGTTGCAATCATCGAAAGGGAAACCGGACTCCGGAAGAGTCGGGGATGCACTTGTTGCGCAGGCCTCGTGGTTTCTCACTACACGTAAACCGGCAAATAATGCGTTTCTTAGGCAGAGCTGACGAGACCTGGAGAAAATACCTGTTCTACGAATCAGATACTCGAGAATAGCCGGTTCCCGAGCCGGCTCGCCCGTTAGGAAAGAGGAAAATATGAGTCAAACAATGTTCGCGATCGCGGGGCTTGGACCCACGGAGCTTGTAGTCATCGTCCTTATCATCTTTTTGCTGTTTGGCGCCACCAGGCTGCCGCAACTTGCCAAAGCCCTTGGGCAGAGCAAGAAAGCATTTCGCGAGGGGATAGAAGAAGGGGAACGCGAAGAGCGGAAAACCATCAAGGAGTAGTGCTAGACCGGACAGACTCGCACTGAACTCCCCGCCTTCGCTTCAATGACTGTGAGCCTTTTGTCCGACGACTAGAGTCGCTTTCACTGAAAGCGCGAACTCTGCCTCATGCCTTTCTTCGTTTATTAATCGAGAGATCTCGCTGAACAATGCGGCCCTCTTATCGTCAGGTACGAGGGCCAACCAATCATGCATCAGAAACTCCGCGACGAGTGGGGAGTTAAGAAACTGCTCGCCCGACTCAAAGTCAAACTCCTCGATGCGCGTCCAGGATTCGACATCATCGACTCCTTCATCTTCGGCCAACTGCTCGACGTCTGAAACTGTCGGCAGTTCAGTTATTAACTGCTCGACATCTGATTCGTGATCGATGAGCCCGTTGTTGTGTAGTGCTTCCCAATAGATTGAAAAGAACTCGCCAAAGCTGGAAGCAGTGGGTAACGTGAGGGCAATAGTTGCGCCTGGTGCGGCGACGCGCACGATCTCGGAGAACATCTTACGTACACGCTGGCGCGAGACTAGTGAAGCGTTACCGATAACAAGATCGAAGCGATTGTTTTTGAAATCGAGATTATCGAGCTGAGCGGTGTCGAAAGTGATCTGTTCGTTGGTTGCGGTTGCTTTCGCGCGGGCCAGTTCAAGGCACTCCGGGTTTTCGTCAACACACAGCAGTTCGAGTTTTTCTCCGGCACGTTCGTGTAGTGCCAGTGCGTGTCCGCCTGTTCCGGCGGCGACGTAAAGCGCCTCGCCTTCTTTAGGAAGCTTTACGTGTTCGTCAATCAATTCGGCAAAGCGCTCGCCCCAATCGGGAGCGATGAAAAGGTCTTGCAGGAAAGCCAGTTCCTTATCTGACTTTTTGTTAGTCGTCGTCACTCTTCAATATCCTCACCCTTGTTTTGTTCTTCTGCTGCGAAATACTTTCTCCCGCGTAGTTGTTCCGGCAGGCATTCCATCTCTTCCTTTGCGCGCGCGTCGCTGTGGACGTAACGGTAGTCTTTGCCGTAACCGATCTGTTTCATTAACGGCGTGACGGCGTTTCTCAAGTGCAGCGGCACGGGGACGCGAGCCGTTTCTTCCGCATCGATGCGGGCAGCAAAGTATGCACTCTTAACTGCGTTCGACTTCGGTGCTTGCGCGAGATAGATCGTAGCCTGGGACAGTGGAAACAGTCCTTCAGGAAGGCCGATGAGTTGCACGATGTCGGCAGCGGCGGCGGCCTGGACCATTGCCTGCGGATCCGCCAGGCCAATGTCTTCCGAAGCGAGTATGCAAAGCCGCCGCGCAATGTAAACGGGATCGGCGCCACCCTCGATCATTCGCGCCAGCCAGTAGAGCGAAGCGTCGACGTCTGAGTTACGCAACGATTTAATCAACGCGGAAATCAGGTTGTAATATTCTTCTCCGCCTTTGTCGTAGGCGTAGTGAGCGCGGCCGAGTGCTTCAATGACTGTTTGTTCGGTGACGGTCCTGACGCCGTTTGCATCGGGAGCAGTAGATTCAACTGCGGCGTCCAAAGCCGTGAGCGCTACGCGAGCGTCGCCATTGGCGGAGTGCGCGATCCTTTGCAGCAACTGATCAGAGACAGCAGGTTTGAAACTTGCCAGCCCGCGTTCTTCGTTTGCGAGAGCGTTCCGCAGGACGGTTTCTATTTCGTCTTCGGAAAGCTGGTTGAGAACCAGCACTCGCGAGCGCGATAGGAGCGCGCCCGTCACTTCAAACGACGGGTTCTCAGTCGTGGCGCCGATTAATGTGACGGTACCGTTTTCGACAGCGTGCAGCAGTGCATCCTGCTGTGATTTGTTGAATCGATGAATCTCGTCGATAAAAAGCACGGTGTGCTTGCCGTAACGCTTTTCAGCCTTCGCCTGTCGAATAGCTTCACGCAAGTCTTTCACGCCGGAGAACACTGCTGACAGTGCGATGAAGCGCTGGCCACTGCTG
>JAICQI010000438.1 GCA_025937955.1 Pyrinomonadaceae bacterium | reverse complement strand
TGGCACTCCGTGGCCACCCGTGCTCAGTTATTTCAACGGCGGGTGGCCACGGAGTGCCACCCCTACAATAAATTCCCAACAGCGGCCTTATTTCAGACGGCCAGCCTCGAGAATCAGTGAACGATCGCACAGCTGGGCCAGACTCGCGTTGTGGGTTGCAATGATGGAGATTGCTGAGTTTTTGCGAGCGTAATCGACGAGTGTTTGGCCGATCTGATCGCTGATGGCGGAGTCAAGATTTCCGGTAGGTTCATCCGCTAACAACAATTTTGGCCCGGTAACGAGGGCGCGCGCGACTGCGACACGCTGCTGCTCGCCACCGGAAAGATGCGTAATTGGATGTTGCGCCCGGTCGCCCAATCCGGTTTCGTTTAAGAAATTAAGCGCGCGTTCGTAGGCGCGATCGCTTTCCCAGCGCGCGATTAGCAACGGCAGCGCAACGTTCTCGAGCGCAGTAAGGTCGGGCAGCAGGTAGTGAAACTGGAAGACGAATCCGATCTCCTGCCGGTGACCGTTGCTTTCGGCAAGCGTGACAATACCGTGATCTGGTGTTTCGAGGCCGCCAAGCAGATGAAGCAACGTCGATTTACCGGAACCTGACGCGCCGGTGATCGCGATACTCTCGCCAGGGTTCGCAGAAAACGTGACACCACGCAGAACCTCGATGCGCTCGCCGTTCGGCGCGACAAAACTCTTGCGCAAATCGACAACACTGATCATGAGTCGCGCAGTGCCTCGACGGGTCGCAAACGCGATGCGGCACGCGCGGGATAGATCGTTGCCAACACACTCAACACGAACGCAACCAGAGCGGCCAGAAACATTTCACTTGCGCGCGGCGTCAACGGCACGTTGCTGATCGAGTAAACGTCGGCAGGCAAGCTCACGAGCTTGTAGTGATTGGCGATGACACAAACAACAAAACCGATCACGACTCCCGCAATGGCGCCGATTGCACCAACGACAGCGCCTTCGATCACGAACACCAGCATCACGCCGGCGCGAGTGGCGCCAAGCGCATTGAGGATCGCAATGTCGCGGCGACGCTCGACAACCACCAGGACCAGCATCGTGGTGATATTGAGTGTTGCTATCGCGATGATTAGACCAATGATGACCAGGCCCATGCGGCGCTCGAGTGCGAGCGCGGAGAAGAGTGGCTGGTTTGCCTGTTGCCAGTCGACGATGGTGTAACCGCCGCCGATAACTTTCGAAACATCCGCGCTTACCTGCTTCACGTTGTCAGCATCACTCACCTGCAAACTCATCACGGACGCAGCATGACTGTCGCCCGCGAAAGCAGTCGCCGTTTCGAACGCGACGTAGATCCACGTCGAGTCGTATTCAAACAATCCGGAGCGAAAGATCCCCGCCACTCGCAACCGCCGCGTCGATCCAGATTCACTCGCAGGCAACACCTGGACAACATCGCCAACATTAACTCCGATTCGTGTCGCGAGCTCCGCGCCAACAACAGCACTCGGCAACTCGCTTGGCGTCTCGAACAGTGGTCCAAACGAACCCTCGCTCAACCATCGACTCGCCTGCGCGAACTGACCACCTTCATTCTCGATCCCTCGGATCACCGCGTAACCCGAATCTTTGCTTCCGCGGGCCAACGCTCCGTCGTATGTCGTCGCTGAAGCACTGACAACTCCACCAACTTCTCGCAGACGTCTTGCGAGCGCTGCATGGTTCTCAATAGGACGTCCATCAGCACGCAACACACTGAGATGAGCAGTGCCCTGCAGGATCTTCTCCTTCATCTCATCGCGAAACCCGTTCGACAAGGCGAACGCCACGATCAGCGCCGCCACACCCATGCTTATTCCGAGAATTGCAGCTATCGAAGTCGCACGTGCAAGCCGTCGCTTATGGCGCGAGCGAAGATAACGAAACGCAAGAAAAACCTCGTAAGGCATATCGATCCGTCAATCATCCGTGTAAATCCGCGGCCTTAATCTCGGCCCACTGGACACTTCTTCATGTCTTCAGGCCTGTTCTCCGGCAAAAGCCGGGTCAGGTTCGGATTGTCGCGCGCCGCCGGATCACCAAGCCAGGTGAGCTCGTAGATCGTGTCGTTCACATGCCGAAAACTGAAATGCTTCTCCAACGCAACGATCCCGGGTAGCTCATCCCGCTGCCAGCCACACGGCACCCACCAACGCGAATCCGCATCGAGAAACACTCGTTGACCCTGATCGAGATAGTTCTGAATGGTTGAAACCAACCGGTCGCCGGGCCAACCGCCGCCAGTGCCGATGGTCCTCCAACGACCCGATCCGATCGACGCCCAGTAATTCACCGCAATCGTTTGCGCACCGGAAATCATGATCGCGTCCGGCGGCACTTGTGCGAGCCGGTGCCTGTACTCCTTGCTCATTGCGCGTCGCTGAACAAATTCAGAGCTCACAGGTCGCACAGAGATAAGAAAGATCGTCGCGAACAACACGATCACTGTAGTACAAGCAACGAACGCACGGTGCTCAGTTCGCATTCGTTTCTTTGCAAGGATCAACATCCAGCAGGCGCCGAGCGGCACCAATCCCGGCAAACCAGTTAAAAAGTATCGCCAGTTAACAGTCGTGCTGTAGTTGAAGAAGAGGAGCGCGTTGGCGAAGAATGCCACCACCCACAGCAACAGCATCGGAGAGAGCCTGTGCTTGCGCCACTCGAGGATCGGTGCAAACAGAATCGTTAGAAACACGAGCGGCGCGCTGATCAAGTAGTACAAAAGATATGGACGTAAATTGGCGAGGACGACCGGATGTCGTGCAGACTCCTCGCGCATCGACTCGCGCCAGCCGTACCAACCCGAGCGGTAAATCGGATCGGTAATGTACCAGTAAGCAAACCACCCGGATGCAAGCAACACAAAAAGCGCGCACGACGCCGCCACATACAACACTTCCCTGCGCCCAAACTTCCATCCAAAAACAAACGGCGCCAGCACCAACCACGGCCCATAAAAAGCCATCGTCTCACGAAGATTGACGCCCAGGCCCAACAATCCCGCGCCCAACAACACCAGCCAGAATCTCTTCTGCTGCAGGCCACGCATGTGAATGATCAGCGCAGTCGCGAGCAGGAGAACAGAAGGCACGTCGGTCATAACCTGTCCGCCGTAAAGCACAAACACCGGAGAGAACGCAATCAAAAGCGCCGCAGTGGTCGCAGTGTAGAGTGAGCCACTGATGTCGCGCGTAAGAATCCAACACGCAATCACGGCGATCGGCGCCTGGGCCACCACCGCGTACTTAAAGAGCAAATATGCGTTTTCAGGTTCGACTTCAAACAGCGTGCGAGCAACTAAGAAAAGGAAGTGATTGGCGAAGATGAAGAGGCTTCGACCCAGCGCCATCGACGACGGCTGTCCATTCAGCGCGAGTACGGTGTAGTCCATGCCGTCCCAGTCGCCGATGAAGGGATCGACAAAATAGAGTACGAGTACCAGCGCAATGACCGCCGGCGGCATCCACCATCGCCACGCGCGCCAGAATAGTGCAATACCAGTCGGAGCCCTGGATTGAAGAAGCGGGAAAGTTTCAGACGTGTTTGTCGTCAGACGTATCAACGAGTTGAGCTTCGGGTCGCTTAATCATCTTCACGCGATTACCCTGCGCATTGTACTCAACTTCGTCCATGATGTTGTAAATAAGGAGCACTCCGCGACCGGATGTCCGGAAGAGATTGGCGGGGTCGCAAGGGTCCGGAATCTCGCGAACGTTGAAGCCTTCACCTTCGTCCTCGACTGTGAAAGTCGCTTCTTTGGCCGACAGTTCCGCGGTGATCTTCAGTAGCTTGGTGGGATCGTTTTTGTTTCCGTGTTTGACGGCGTTTACAAACGCTTCGTCGAGAGCGACGAAGAGATTCGAACGGTCCGGCCGTATCAAACCGAGTTTCGCGACTCGTTCCTGCAAATACTCCAGCACCCCATTCATCAAAGCCAGGTCGCTGGGAAGCTCAAATTCGATCTTTTCGTGAACGTGGGGAAGAAGACTCGGATCGTCGACGTAGCGGAGTTTGTGTGAAAGGGTTTGTTCGACTATTTCGCGCAGTTCGTCGCGGTTGTAAGGGAGCCGGAGATAATTGGCTGCGCCCACTTTGAACGCCCTGACTTCATCCTCCGAAAGGTCGCTGATTATCAGATCGAAGCTGCCGAGGTCGTCGCGGCGGAGCGCTTTCTCGCGTTCGGCGGCGACCACGATTTCGTGGCCAAGCCGTCCGAGGGCGACTTCGAGAACACGCAACTCATCGTTGTTATCCACGATGAGAATCCGGCGCTTTTCCATTAAGCTCCAATCTACTCGAGTGTTTGAGGAGAGATACTTCGACTCGCTGTACGAAAATCTATCGCCCGCCGTTCGAAATATATCACGTACCCGATTATCCTGATAATCTGTAAGTCTGTCCCTACACATGGCTAAACACGGAAAGCTCAGAACCTTTCTAGAATACGCAGCAGCCAAGTCTGTCCTTTTGACTCTCGGTCTTTTGCCTGCCCCGGCGGCCTATGGCGCCGGGCTCGGGATGGGCAAAATTGCTTATCTACTAGCGCGTAATTTAAGGCGCACAGGGGCCACCAATCTTCGTCTTGCCTTCCCGGAAAAGTCTGACGAGGAGCGCGCTCAGCTCCTGCGCGAGTGTTTTGACAGTCTTGGACGCCAACTCGGACTCTTCAGCCAGATGTCATCGCGAAGCGGCGACGAGCTGAAGCAGCTCATTGAAGTACGAGGGTGGGAGAACCTTGAAGCCGCCGTGGCCGAGCATGGCCAAAAGCTGGTGCTCTATACCGGTCATCTCGGCGCCTGGGAGCTGACGAGTTTTGGTTTTTCGCTTTTAGGCCACAAATTCAAGTTTATCGTGCGCAGGATCGACAATCCGCGCATCGAGGAAATGGTCGATCGCGTCCGCACGAAATTCGGGAATACGACTCTCGACAAACTCTCCGCCGCGCGTTCGATGCTGAAGATCCTGCGCTCCGGTAAAACCTCGCTAGGTCTGTTGCCCGATTTAAATACGCTCGACGACGAAGCGATTTTTGTCGACTTCTTTGGCGTTCCCGCAGCCACGACGTTCCTCATGGCCAAACTCGCTTTGCGGACGCAGACGCCGATTGTTCCTGTTTTTTCGCCGTGGGATGCTGAGACAGGCAAGTATCTCATCATCGTGGAACCGCTGATTTCGGTTGAGACTACGGGTGATGAAGAGGCGGACGTGCGGCGAGTGACGACGGAGATCACGCGGCGAGTGGAGAATCAGATCCGGCAGTATCCAGGACAGTGGCTCTGGGTCCACAAACGTTGGAAAACCCGCCCGCCAGGTGAACCTCCAATCTACTAGTAGTCGGAAAGATAGAACCACAAAGAATAGAACACGTCAGGAAGAGGGGCTTGCCCCCGCTCTCCCAACAGCGGGGGCAAGCCCCTCTTCCTAACCTGTTCTATTCTTACTTGTT
>JAICQI010000041.1 GCA_025937955.1 Pyrinomonadaceae bacterium | reverse complement strand
TTTTAAATAACGCTTTCCTGGGGCTTGCGCCCCAGGCTTTATGCTGCCACCTGCTTCGCAGGTTCAGCGCACAAGAGTCTTTAGGTGTTACCTGCTTCGCAGGTTCAGCGTCCACGCATTTGCGACGCGCGCTTTTGACGGCTTTTCATGCAAGGCAGTTTAGGGAGGGAGAGTACGATGAATACAACAGAGATCGATGAGGCTGACGGAATCGCCATCGTTGGCATGGCGGGACGTTTCCCCGGTGCGCGCAACATCGATGAGTTCTGGCGAAATTTGCGCAATGGGGTGGAGGCGATCTCCTTATTCACTGAGGAGGAGTTACGTTCCGCAGGCGTTGACTCTGCGCTGCTCAACGATCCCAGTTACGTGCGGGCAAATGCGACACTTGAAGATACGGAGTTGTTTGATGCTTCCTTCTTTGGCATCAACCATAGAGAAGCTGAGATCATGGATCCGCAGCACCGCATCTTCCTGGAGTGCGCGTGGGAAGCACTGGAGAATGCCGGGTACAATGCGGATTCCTACCAGGGACGCATCGGCGTTTACGCCGGACACGGGCTGACCACCTACCTGTTATCGAACCTCTATTCCCACCGCCAGAGTCTTTGGGCTCTCAGTGGCACCCAGACCTTTTTCGGCAACGACAAGGACCACCTATCCACGCGCGTCTCTTACAAGCTGAACCTCCATGGTCCAAGTCTAAGCGTGCAGACTGCATGCTCAACTTCTTTAGTTGCGGTACATATCGCGTGCCAGAGCCTGCTTACTGGTGAGTGCAGCATGGCGCTGGCCGGCGGCATCACCATCTGGGTCCCGCAGAAAGTTGGCTACAAGTATGACGAGGGAGGGATTCTATCGCCTGATGGTCATTGTCGTGCCTTCGACGCTGCTGCTAAAGGAACAGTGAACGGCAATGGCGTGGGCATCGTGATACTCAAACGGCTGGAGGACGCACTCGCCGAAGGCGATACCATCCACGCAGTAATTAAGGGCTCCGCCATCAACAATGATGGCTCTCAGAAAGCAGGCTATACGGCGCCGAGCATAGAGGGGCAGGCCGCTGTGATCAGTGAGGCGATGCACATGGCCGGCGTTGATGCCTCGACCATCACTTACGTAGAAGCTCACGGAACCGGGACGGTAATGGGCGACCCCATCGAAGTTGCAGCGTTGACGCAGGCGTTCCGCGCCGGCACGCAGGCAAAGCAGTTCTGTGCGATTGGCTCTGTAAAAACCGGCATCGGGCATCTGGATACGGCGGCTGGGGTGGCGGGATTAATTAAGACGGTACTCGCGCTCAAAAACAAAGAGCTTCCGCCAAGTCTCAATTATCAACAGCCAAACCCCGTAATCGATTTTGCGAACAGTCCTTTTTACGTGAATTCTACGTTAACCGATTGGACCACTCACAACGGCACACCTCGTCGCGCGGGGGTCAGTTCGTTCGGCATCGGCGGCACAAACGCTCATGTGATCGTCGAAGAAGCACCTCGACTGGAACCTGCCGGGACAGTCAGGCCACTTCACCTGATTGTTTTGTCGGCTAAGACCGACAGCGGTTTGACGACCACCGCTCGAAATCTGGCACAGCACCTGAAGCAGCATCCCGATCTGAACATCGCCGACGTGGCCCACACACTTCAGCTCGGTCGGAAAGCTTTTGACCATCGCCTGGCGTTTGTATGCAGTGATCTCGACGAGGCCGCAGCGGCACTGGAGCTTCAGGACGAGACACGCGTCAACACCTCCGTTCAGGAAACAAACGATCAACCAGTGATGTTCATGTTTCCTGGTCAGGGAGCCCAGCACGCCGGGATGGGCGCAGAACTGTATAAAGTCGAACCGGAATTCAGAAAGCACATTGACCTCTGCGCGGATTTGCTTCGACCACAACTGGGCCTGGACCTTCGCACTCTCCTCTATCCATCTGAGGAGAATATGTCTGAGGCCGCAGAACAACTCAAGCAGACGATCTTCACGCAGCCGGCGCTCTTTGTCGTCGAGTATGCACTGGCCCAACTATGGATGAGTTGGGGTGTGCGCCCGCGCGCGATGATCGGGCATAGCATCGGTGAATACGTGGCTGCGTGTATTGCGGGAATTTTGACGCTGGAAGACGCTCTGAAGCTCGTGGCCGCACGCGGCCGTCTTATGCAGAGCGTTCCGGGAGGCGCTATGACCAGTGTGTCGTTGGCGGAGGCCGAACTTGCTCCGCTCCTCGACAACCGTGTGGCAATAGCCGCAGTCAATGGTCCTTCGTTCTGCGTCATTTCAGGAACGACAGAGGTCATCGAAGAGCAGGAAGAGTTGCTCAGCAAACGTGGATATCTTTGCCGTCGTCTGCATACTTCGCACGCTTTTCATTCCGGGATGATGGATTCGATTATCGAGCCATTCGTGGAATTGGTGAAGACGGTAAAACTGAATCCTCCAAAGCTGCCTTTTATTTCGAATCTGACTGGGACCTGGATTACGGCAGAGCAGGCAACGGACGCGCAATACTGGTCGCGGCATCTGCGCGAGACCGTTCGATTCGATGCCGGCATCCGTGAGTTGTTGAAGATCCAAAACTCGATTTTGCTTGAAGTTGGACCGGGGCGCACCTTAACAACCCTTACGAAAAGTCATTTACACAACACCGGCGCACGCGGCCTTCACTCTCTCCCCGGCCCACAGGGACAAACGTCAGAGTTGCATACGATGCTCGATGCAGCTGGAGCTCTTTGGCTGGCGGGGCGACAACTAGACTGGGCCGGATTCTCAACCGGGCGAAGACAGCAACGAATACCGCTGCCTACTTACCCGTTTGAGCGAAAGCGCTATTGGATTGACTCGCAACCAGAGGACGTCAAAGTCGAGCCATACCAGTCGCGCTTAAATAAGCGCGCAGACATTTCTGACTGGTTCTACACTCCGCTATGGAAACAATCACCAGCTCTGTCTTCTGAGAACGGGAACAACCAAACCTCACGCTGGCTTGTGTTCATCGATGGGGTAGGACTTGGCCCACAGCTTGTGAAGCAGCTCGAGCAGGGGAAGCAGGATGTCATCACCGTCCAAGTGGGTAAGCAGTTTGAAAAACTGAGTGATAAGACGTTCACCATCAACCCGGAGCGTGCTGAAGACTATAAGCTCCTGTTCAAAGAGTTCGCGGGGGCAGAAAAAAACATCGATCGTATCGTTCACCTTTGGACTGTGACGCAGGAAGGCGAGTTTCGACCGGCCTTCGAGACCGACGAACGATCACTGAAGCTCGGCTTCTACAGCTTGCTGTTTCTGGTCCAGGCTTTGGGCGCTCAGACTCCCACGCAAGTTCATATCGATGTTCTTTCCTCCAACATGCAGAGCATCGCAGGCGAGAAGGAGTTGTGTCCTGAGAAGGCGACACTGCTTGGGCCATGCAAAGTGATTCCACAGGAATACCCCAACATTACCTGCCGCAGCATCGACGTTGTTCTTCCTGAAAACGCCAAGACGCCTGCGACCAGACTTGTTAGCCAACTAATCGCAGAACTTGCACGGCCGCTGCCTGATGCCGTCGTTGCCTATCGCAATGACGCGCGGTGGGTTCAGTTTCTGGAGCCCTTTAGCCTGAAGGACCAGTCTGGACCACCGGCGCAGTTGCGTGATGGCGGCGTGTACCTGATAACCGGCGGCTTGGGTGGAATTGCGCTCGAGCTCTCTGAGTATCTGGCGAAGACTGTGAGGGCAAAACTGATTCTCGTGGGACGCTCGGAAATGCCTCCGCGAGCGCAGTGGGAGCAGTGGCTTACTACGCATGATGCCGGGGATCCCGTTAGCCTGCGGATAAAGAGATTGCAGGCGGTCGAAGAGCAGGGCGGAGAGATTCTGATTCTGCGCGGCGATGTTACCGATCGCAAGCGGATGCAGGAGGTAGTAGCAGAGATCCACCAGCGCTTCGGCGTTATAAACGGCGTAGTGCACGCAGCTGGAGTTGAAAGCGGTGGGCTGATTCAACTCAGAACTTCACAACAAGCCGCTGCTGTTCTCGCGCCGAAGGTGCAGGGACTCAGAGCTCTTGAGTTTGCGCTCAACGAAGTTGACCTCGACTTCTTTTTGCTGTGCTCGTCTCTCACTTCCGTGCTGGGCAGCATCGGCCAGGTGGATTACTGCGCGGCAAACCAATTCATGGACTCGTTCGCACGCTGCCACACTCTTCAGACAGGCAGACATACCATCTCGGTTAATTGGGATGCATGGCAGGACGTCGGGCTTGCGATTAAAAAGGCGGAATTTTTCAAACGCACAGCGGAGCCGGCTTTCACTTACCGGAAAACCGATCATCCTTTGCTGGGTGAATGTATAGACGAGAGTCCTGATCGCACAGAATATTTAACCCAATACAGCGTCGCTCAATTCTGGACTCTCGATGAACACCGGTTTGAGGGTCACGCGTTGTTGCCAGGCACCGCTTACCTGGAGATCGCGCGAGCGGCCTATGAAGAACACACGAAAACCAGTGCGGTTGAACTCGCTGATTTCCACTTCCTGAACATCTTTCATCTCGGAGACAGTGAGATCAAAGAGGCGCACACGCTGCTCGAAAGAAACGGAAGTGGCTTCAAATTCGTCGTCAAGAGCAAAGCCAATCCGGAAGACGATACCTGGCAGGAGCATGCTGTTGGCAAGTTAACGCAGGCAGCACCGGGAACAACTCAGAAGCACGACCTGAAGGAGTTATTAGAGCGGTGTGGAACGGAGGTGAACCTCCGGCAAAGCGACAGCGTTACGAGTGGCTTCGGCCCGCGCTGGCAGAACTTGAAATCGTTGCATCTCGGGACCGATGAAATGCTGGCACTCATAGAACTGCCAGAAGAATTTTCCGCCGATCTCGAGAATTACAAACTGCACCCGGCGATCATGGACGTCGTGACCGGTGCTGCGAAGCATTATCTGTCAGATGGGGCTTCCTATCTGCCGCTGTCGTACAAAAAGGTGAGCATACACGCTCCACTGTCGCAAAGACTGTATGCCCATGCCAGGGCCGCAGTTGACAATCAGCAGCGCAACGAAGTGCTGACCTTCGATGCTGTGATAATGGACGAGCAGGGGAGAGAACTGGTCAATATCGAAGGTTTCTCCGCCAAGAAAATCAGCGACTCTGCCGCAACCGTCAAGGCCCTGACTGATCAAAACGGCAATCAGCAAAGTTCCGTCGCATCGTTGGCGGAAGCACATGGCGCTGTCAGCCAGGCAGATCTCTTAACTGGGATAACTCCGGACGAAGGACTGAAAGTGTTTGGCCGCATCTTGTCCAGCAATCCATTGCCGGCACAGGTAGTTGTTTCGGCGACCGATATCCACGCCTTGATTGAGGAATTGATGCAGGCGAACGTTGCTTCACAGGTAGAGAGTCTTAAACCTCTGGCTCCGAAATCCATGCATCCGCGTCCTGAAATGGACACACCCTACGTTGAGCCGAGAAATGAGCAGGAACGAATGCTTGCCGAAATATGGCAGACGTTCCTTGGGATCGACAAGATCGGCATTCAAGATAACTTCTTTGAGTTGGGAGGCGATTCTGTTGTCGCCATTCACTTCATCGCCCGCGCCAACGAAGCGGGATTTCAATTAAGTCCTCAACAACTCTTCAATACTCCGACCATCGCCGGATTGGCCGCTATCGCCGATCAGCTTCCCGGCACGGGCGAGTCGTCGGGCGCGGGGGACTACGCAGCTTCACCATTTGAAATGGTGGAACTGGACGAACGTCAGTTAGCCGTTTTGGCGAAGTCGCTTGACGATTCAGACGACGAGGAGGACACAGATATCTCTGACAATGCGGACATCGAAAGCGAGTCGGAGGTTGCCGCGGCGCCCGTCATGCGTCGCGAGGAGGAGACACTGGCAACCGTGGAACCCGTCGCCGTTAACCCGAACGGCGGAAGCGCTCTGCCACCGAAGCCAAAGCAGATGAAGTTCAGTCTCTTCTACTTCTCCGCAGTTGATGAGTTGCAGGACGCAAACAAATACCGGCTCTATCTGGAAGGCGCAAAATTCGCGGATCGGCACGGCTTCTCTGCGATCTGGACACCAGAGCGTCACTTTCATGAAAGCGGCGGACTTTATCCGAATCCGTCCGTGCTGAGCGCGGCGCTTGCGACAATCACTGAACGCATTCAGTTGCGCGCCGGCAGCGTGGTGTTGCCGTTGCACCACTTCCCGAGGGTCGTTGAAGAGTGGGCGGTAGTGGATAACCTTTCAAATGGAAGAGCCGCGATCTCCGTCACTTCCGGCTGGATACCAAACGATTTCGCCTTCTTCCCCGAACGCTTCGCCAGTAAGAGAGAGGAGATGTTTCGTGGAATCGAAGAGGTGCGGCGACTTTGGCGTGGCGAGACGTTCCAGACGAAGGATGGCGCGGGTAACTTAGTTGAGTTAAAAGTTCTTCCTCGCCCAGTGCAGCCCGACCTTCCCATCTGGCTCACCTGTAGTACCGATCCGCAGATGTTTGTGAAAGCGGGTGAACTCGGCTTCAACGTTCTGACTGCTGTGTTGGGCCAATCAGTCTCTGAAGTCGAGGGCAAGATAGCACTCTACCGTGAAGCTCGCGCTAAGCATGGTCACGATCCCGAAGGTGGGCAGGTCACGTTGATGATGCATACCTTTGTCGGGAAGAACCTCGACGAGGTGTTGTCGAAGGTGCGCGATCCGTTGACGAACTACCTCAAGTCACATGTGGGCCTCGTTGAAAGTATGACGAAGAGTCTCAACATAGACGTTGGTCTTAACGCTGAACAGCACCTCGACGCAGTGGTGGCTTTCGCGTTCGAACGCTACTACCGTACTGCGTCCTTGATCGGCACTCCCGAGAAGTGCCTGACGATGATCGAGCACCTACAGAGCGTCGGTGTAGACGAGGTAGCATGTTTCATCGACTTCGGTGTTGATGTGGATACAGTGCTGGAGGGCCTGCGCTACCTGAGTGTGTTGAAAGACCTCTCCGTTCCGCGCACGAGCCCAAACGGCGTCGCGGTCGGGGCATTCTAAGTCCGACATTGCAGTTGGATTCGGGTCAGTACAGGGAGCGGTAGCGACCTGGTCCAACCATCAGTATCTAACCCGATCACTGACAGGTCGCTATCGCTCCCTGTACTGACCCGAATCCAACAATGATTTCCGCCGGGGAATTTGTATATGAAGTCGACCATCACGTCTGCAGATAAACGCAAGCTGTTTGAGTTATTGCGTGAGAAAAAAGGTCTGCAAAACAAAGAAAACACAATCCCAAAGGCCGCAGCGGCCGGTTATTATCCGCTCTCCTTTGCGCAACAGCGACTATGGTTCCTGGACCAACTTTTCCCGGGAACACCCCTCTATAACATCCCAACTTTTATTCGCGCGACGGGTCGTCTCAACCTGAAGGCTCTCGAAAAAACCTTTAGTGAGATTGTGAGCCGGCATGCGGTCTTACGCACTACTTTCAGCGCCAGAGAAGGACAGCCCGTGCAGATCATCGGGCCGGCTTCCCCACAGTTGTTCACAGTTGTTGACCTGAGTGAGTTACCCCCTACGGAGCGAGAAAGTGAAGGAAGGCGGCTGGCAGACCGTGAGGCAGTGCAGCCCTTCGACTTGAGTGTTGGACCATTGCTGCGCGTCTGCGTGGTCCGTCTTAGTCCCGAAGAGCATTTCGTTCTTTTAACGATGCATCACATCATCAGCGATGGATGGTCAATGGGCGTGCTTGTGCGTGAAGTCGTGGCGCTTTACCCGGCATTCCTGGCCGGACAATCCTCGCCGCTGCCTCCTCTCCCCATTCAGTACGTTGATTTCGCTGTGTGGCAGAGAGAGCGCCTCAGCGGGGAAGCGTTTGAGCAGCAGGTCGAGCATTGGAAGAAGACTTTGGCCGGAGTAAGCGTGTTGGAGTTGCCGCTTGATCATCCACGGGCCTCAATAAAGAGCAACCGTGGCGCATCCGTCAACGTACGCGTGGGCTCAGAGACTACCGCAAGGCTGAAGGAGTTGGCGCAAGGTGAAGAATCAACGCTCTTCATGCTTTTGATAGCTGCCTGGCAAGTGCTGATGATGCGTTACACAGGCCAGGAAGATATCGCCGTCGGCACGCCTATCGCCGGCCGGACGAACGCAGATACTGAAAGACTGATCGGATTCTTTGTCAACATGCTGGTGCTGCGAACTGACCTGACAGGAGCGCCGAGTTTCCGCCAGCTGACGAGGCGAGTACGAGAGGTTGTGCTCGCCGCCTTTGCGCATCAGGACGTGCCATTTGAGAAGTTGGTCGAAGAGCTACACCCCGAAAGAGACTTGAGACAGACACCGCTGTTTCAGACCGTGATGGTATTGCAGAACGTGCCGGAAGAGACGGCGCAGGCGCGTGACCTGCAACTCACCCCACTGAACGCTGAGGACGGCAACGCAAAGTTTGATCTGATGTTGGGCCTGATGGAAAGGGCCGGCGAGTTGTTCGGCGGGATCCAGTACAAGACAGAGCTGTTCGATGCGGCGACGATGGAACGTTTAGCCAGTCACTTTGAGCAACTGCTCGAGGGCATCGCTGCGAACCCTGACGAGCGCATCGACCGGTTCCCACTGCTCAGTGCCGCGGAGCGACAGCAACTGCTCGTTGAATGGAATGACACCACGAAGGAGTTCGCAAAAGAAGCGTCTTTGCACGAACTGTTCGAGGCGCAGGTGAGGCGCACGCCCAATGCCGTTGCCCTGAGTTGGGATGACACGAGTCTCACTTATCGAGAGTTAAACGAGAGAAGCAATCAGCTCGCGCATTACCTGCGCAGCTTAGGCGCTGGACCAGATATTCCGGTAGCGATCTGCCTCGAGCGCGGCATCGAAATGATTGCCGGCATACTTGGCGTGCTCAAAGCGGGCGGGGCCTACGTGCCGCTTGACCCCAACTATCCGCAAGAGCGTCTGGCCTTCATGCTTGAAGATTCCAGGGCGCCGGTACTGTTAACGCAGACGCATCTATTAGGGCAGCTGCCGAAGTCGTCGGCGCGTGAGCTCTGTCTCGACGAAGAAGGCGAAGCGATTAGTGCAGGCTCCGGCGCCAATCCTGAGTCTCACGCCGACTCTCGTAATCTCGCGTACATCATTTACACGTCTGGTTCGACGGGTCGACCAAAGGGAGTCGCCCTTGAGCACCGTAGCGCCGTCGCCTTTCTTCATTGGGTACACGAGACATTCACGCCCGCGGAGTTGGCCGGTGTTCTCGGCTCGACATCTATTTGCTTTGACTTGTCGGTCTTTGAAATCTTCGCGCCGCTTGCTTGCGGTGGCAAAGTAGTTCTCGCTGAGAACGCGCTGCAATTACCATCCTTGAAGGCGGCCCACGAAGTCACGCTACTGAACACGGTCCCATCCGCCATGACCGAGTTATTGAGGATTGATGGCGTTCCGGATTCGGTGCGTACCATCAACCTGGCTGGTGAGCCACTAAAGCTCTCGCTGGCAGAGCAGGTTTACCGGCGGCCCAGTGTCGAGCGTCTCTTTAATCTGTATGGACCCTCAGAGGATACGACGTACTCGACCTGGAGTTTGCTCGAGCGAGGTATTAGCACGACTCCATCAATCGGGCGGCCGATCACAAATACCCAGGCTTACATCCTGGATGGCGCCGGCGAACCGGTGCCAGTCTGAGTGGCGGGCGAACTTTACCTCGGCGGTGACGGCTTAGCACGAGGGTACTTCAATCGAAGCGAACTCACCGCGGAACGATTTGTGCCGAACAAGTTTAGTGCTGAGCCTGGCGCGCGGCTCTACCGCACCGGTGATCTCGCACGCTACCTGCCTGATGGACGAATCGATTTTCTTGGTCGCATTGATCATCAGGTTAAGGTACGTGGCTTCCGCATCGAACTCGGCGAGATTGAATCGGTTCTCTCGTCTCACCCGGACGTGCGCGACTGTATCGTCACCGCTCGCACTAATGAAGACGGTGTGCGGCTCGTTGCCTATGTCGTAACAGATGAACAGCAGGTTAACGGGCAGTTGCGCCAACATCTGTTGCAGCAGTTGCCGGATTACATGGTTCCGTCTGACTTCGTCTTTCTCGAAGCTTTGCCACTGACACCTAACGGCAAAGTTAACCGGCAAGCGCTTCCTGCGCCGGGGCAGTCTGCCAGGCGGCGCGATGCATTCGTCGCTCCGCGCGACACACTGGAGTTGAAACTGGCACACATCTGGGAAGAGGTTCTCAAGATTCAGCCCGTCGGCGTGACGGATGACTTTTTCGAGTTGGGCGGGCACTCACTGTTGGCTGTGCAACTTTTCGCTCTCGTCGAGTCCAGACTCGGGAAGGGAATTCCACTCACGACGCTCTTCAAGCGAGCTACTGTTGAGCAAGTGGCGAACCTTCTGCGGCAGAATGACGAGTCAGAGAGCTGGTCTCCACTCGTGGAGATTCAGACAGGTGATTCCAGGCAGCCTCTCTTCTTAATCCATCCGGTCGGAGGAAGTGTTCTGAGTTACCTGGACCTGGCGCGTCACATCGGCGCCGAGCAACCGGTTTATGGCTTACACGCCAGAGGGCTGGACGCGGGGCAGCAGCCGCACACGCGGATTGAGGATATGGCGGCCGAGTACCTGAAAGCCATACGTGAGGTTCAGCCCCATGGTCCATATCTTCTCGGTGGATGGTCAATGGGTGGCGTCGTCGCTTTTGAAATTGCCTGCCAACTGCGAACTCAAAACGAGCAGGTCTCGCTGCTCGGCTTGATTGATTCGCCCGTACCTTCTACCTGGATCAGCGCCGCCAAAGCGGACGACGAGCTGTGGCTATTGCTTAACTTCGCGGAGGATCTCGGACTTACGCCAACCCTACTCAGTGTTACCCAGGAAGAGCTTTTACAAATGAGCCCAGACGAGCGCCTGCTTTATCTCGAGGAGAAAGCAAAGTCAGCTAAGCTCATTCCTCAGTATATTGATCATGCTCAGGCCGTACGGCTCTATCAGGTATTCAAGACAAACATCAAAGCCCTGCAACAATACGAGCCGGCTGCTAAGGCTCGCCGGATAACCCTGATCTCTAGTGAACAGTCAGCGAAGACTTTCTCCGACTCGACAATGGGCTGGAGTGAATTGGCGACTGAAAGTGTCGAGGTCTTCACCATACCCGGTAACCACTATTCCATCGTCCGAAAACCCGCAGTTGAAAATTTGGCCCAACAGCTAAAAGCCTGCATCGCACAAGCAGAGAACATTGAGCAGGCTATTCCTCAATTCATTTAACAGTCACATTAAAAGTCCAAAATTATTCTTGGATCGGGTCAGTACAGGGAGCGATAGCGATCTGGTCAGTGATCCGCACGCAATATTTCCCAACGACTTGACTCCTATGATTTGACCAGGTCGCTACCGCTCCCTGTACTGACCCGATCCAATTGCGATTCCTACTTTGAGGTAAAGCCTATGAACGTGTGTATGGAAGATCTAAAAGCGATCTCGGCGAGGTTTGAAACATCATCGCCGGAAGCCGTTCTGCGGTGGGGACTACAAGAGTTTGGTTCCGGCATGGCGCTGGTCACAGGTTTCGGTGTGTAAGGCTGTATATACGGGTGAAAGGTGCATATGACGAACGAGGAAACAGTGGAGCAAATCTCGGGAGAAGTGAGGAACCCGCGATTCGACGCAAATCAATCGGTTACTGAAGCGACCGGATCCAGGTCTGTACTTACGCCTGATTTATTTTCCGAGCAGGCGCGGCGGACACCGGAGGCGATCGCCGTCGTGTGGGAGGACAAACAGCTTACCTATGCGCAACTGGAAACGCGATCCAATCAGCTCGCCCATTTCCTGCGCAGGCGGCAGGCACGTCCGGAAACCCTGATCGGGTTGTGTGTCGAACGGTCGCCGGAGCTGATCATCGGGTTGCTGGGCATCCTGAAGGCAGGCGCGGGTTATGTCCCGCTCGATCCGGCGTATCCGTCGGACCGGCTGGAATACATGATGTCGGACGCGAAGCTGGCGTTGCTGCTGACGCAAGCGTCGCTGGCCGCGGCGTTGCCGGCGTCGCGTCCTGCCTCGATTCTACTGGATTCGCAATGGACTGAAATCGCCCGGAGTGCCAACGCGGCGCCGGACCGGGCGGCGCGCGCCGAAAACGTCGCCTACGTCATTTATACCTCCGGTTCGACCGGCAAACCGAAGGGTGTGGTGATGCCGCATGGTGCTCTTGCCAATCAACTGCTCTGGCTGCGCGAAACTTATCCATTGGGGTCGAAGGACGTGATGCTGCAGAAGACGCCGTTCAGCTTTGACGCGAGCATTTGGGAAATCCTGTTGCCGCTGGTGGTGGGGGCGAAGCTCGTGCTTGCCAAAGCGAACGGACATCGGGACGCCGCGTACTTGTGTGAAATGGTCCAGAAGCACGGGGTCACCGCGTTGCAGCTGGTACCGTCCATGTTGAGGGTATTTCTCGATGAGCCGCAGATTCCCGCATGTGCGAGCCTGCGGCACGTCTTCAGCGGCGGCGAGGCGTTGACGCGCGACATTTGCGACAGGTTTTTTGAAAAGCTGGACGCGCAGCTTCACAATTTGTACGGCCCGACCGAAGCGTGCATCCAGTCGCTGGCCTTCACCTGCCGGCCGGGTTGCGCCACCCCCGGCGGTAATGTGCCGATCGGCAAGCCGATTCTCAACACGTGGATCCAAGTTGTGGATGAGCGGCGGGAACCGGTGACACCGGGGGTGGCCGGTGAACTTTTGATTGGCGGTGCCGGACTCGCACGCGGCTATTTCGGTCGGCCGGACCTGACAGCGGAGCATTTCGTCCTAAATTCAACTGGCGAGCTGGTGTATCGCACGGGCGACCTTGTGCGCAGCCTGCCCAGCGAGGACCTCGAGTTTCTGGGACGGATGGACCACCAGGTCAAGCTGCGGGGCTATCGCATTGAACTGGGAGAAATCGAGGTGGCACTGCGCGGCCATCCCACCGTTCGGGACGCCGCTGTCGTTCTGCGGGAAGGTTCGCGCGGGGACCGGCAGCTAGTCGGCTACATTGTGGCCAAACCGGGGGCGACTGTTGACGAGGAAAATTTGCATCGCCACCTGCGTCAGTTGCTGCCCGAATACATGGATGTATCCACGTTTACCGTGTTGGATAAGTTTCCCTTGTTGCCGAATGGGAAAGTCGACCGCGCCGCGCTGCCTACCCCGGCCGCGGAAGCTGGAACGGGCAATTCCGCCGGCGGCCGGACGCCATTTGAGCAGGGGCTCCTCGAGATTTGCTCTGACGTCCTCCAGCGAACCGACGTGGGGGTGGAGGATGACTTCTTTGATCTGGGCGGCACGTCACTGGATCTCATGACGATGTTTGGACGGGCGTGCGACCGATTTGGAACGGTTGTTGACGTTAGTGTCGTGAGCGAGGGGGCGACCATCCTCTCCCTGGCCAGGTTTTTCGAAAAAGCCAAACGGGCCTAACCAACTACAGGAAAGACAGAAAGAAGAGATCCAGCTATGCAAAACAGTAATTCAAACTTTTCGTTTAGCGAACCGGAAATCGAGTTGTTCCATCAGCGCGGATACGCTGGGCCGTTCACGCTGTATGAGCCTGAGGAAATAAAAACCACCTGGAAGCGCGTGCGGCTCGAATTGTTTGACCGCAGCAAGTCCGCGTACGGCAGCGAGGGCGGGGCCGGCGCGGTGAACATAGCGAACTACGACCGCCATCTGGACAACGCCTTCCTGGCTGACCACATCTGCCGCGCCGAAATCGTGGACAGGGTGGCCAGCATCCTGGGGCCCGACGTCCTGTGCTGGCGCACGGAATTCTTTCCGAAGAATCCTGGCGACGAAGGGACCGACTGGCACCAGGCAGACACGTTCGCAAGCGCTTCCGGAGATCCCCAGCTGGTCTGGCCGGCAAACTCTGATTTCGGCGGCACGGTGACGGTATGGACGGCGTTTACTGACACCGATGAGGAGCGGGCCTGCCTGCAGTTCATTCCCGGCACACACGAGACGATGTTCTACGATGAGAAGAAGCGATTGCACTACGATCCCAACCGGATCAACAAGGTCGGACGGAACGGCATCCGCCGCGGGTTTTTCGGCTACGACTTCAGCGAACTCAAGAAGGATCCGAATTGGGAACCGGACGAGTCGCAATCGATTTCGTTGCCGATGCGCGCGGGCCAGTTCATCATGTTCTGGTCGACGCTGGTCCATGCTTCGCACCCGCATCTGGGCAAGTCCAAGGAAATACGCATGGGCTATGCGACGCGCTTTGTACCAGCGTGCGTAAAGGTCTATCCGGACACGGACACGGTGACGGAATACGGCGGCACGATCTCGCTGGAAAAGTATGGCACAGTGGTTGTTTCCGGTGTGGACGAGTTCCGGCACAACCGGGTTGCCACCCACACCACGCGCGGGAAGCCGTTTGTTCCGCGGCCGCGTATCAAGCCGGCGGCAGTCAGTGCGTGAAGCATCGACCCGGTGAGGTGAAGATTTAGAGCGAAGGACTTAAGGCTCGCCGGATAACTCAGATCTCGAGTGAACATACAGCGAATACGTTCCCAGATTCGACAATGGGCTGGAGTGAATTGTCGACTGAAAGCGTCGAGGTCTTCACCATACCCGGCAACCACTATTCCATCGTTCGAAAACCTGCAGTTGAAAATCTGGCTCAACAGCTAAAAGCCTGCATCGCACAAGCAGAGCAAATCGAGCAGGCTATTCCTCAATTCATTTAACAGTCACATCAAAATCCCATTCTTGGATCGGGTCAGTACAGGGTGCGGTAGCGACCTGGTCAGTGATCAGCACGCAATATTTCCCAACGATTCTTGACTCCTATGATTTGACCAGGTCGCTACCGCTCCCTGTACTGACCCGATCCAAGAATGGGATTTTGATGTGACTGTTAAATGAATTGAGGAATAGCCTGCTCGATTTGCTCTGCTTGTGCGATGCA
>JAICQI010000718.1 GCA_025937955.1 Pyrinomonadaceae bacterium | reverse complement strand
TAGCGTCTGCGCGTTTGCGGGCACATCGATCGTGTACACGAACAAGTATGAATAGGCGTACGCTTCGTTCGTGCCAGCGGGTGTATGGCGATGCGAGGCAAACCAGCCGACGGGCGCACGTTTGATGAATCCCGGTGTGATACCCACCATCTCCCCGTACGGGTCGCGCCTGGTGCGCGATCTTTGCAACAGCGCCGCGATGTCAGGCGGAATGTCGGGCGGCGGCGTGCGGGGCTGAAGCCGCACTTCCGTCTCCTTCCATTGCCGGTCGTCCCACTGTCCGATGAACCCGCTCCAATCCTGAACCGTCACGTTCACCGTCTCGCTTCCAGCACGAAAAACAACGTCTTGATCGCCGCCAGCTGATGACGCGAGCACGTAAAGTCTGTGGACTCCGGCTGGTATTGAAATCTGCTGTCCGCGCGCCACTACTGCATTCGCTCCGTTGCCGGGCGCAAGTTGGAAAACAATTCCTGCATATGGGAGTTCGCGCGGGAGCATTTCCGCAGGTAATGCGAATCCCTCGCCATCAAAGCCGGACTTCATCCGTTCACCATCACGGTTCGCGACGGCGAGATCGTACGGCAAACTGATCGGACTCGACTGCGGCGGAGCCAGTTTCATTGAAGGCTGAGCCAACTTAACTGCAAACGTACGTGGCTGAAAGCGCCCAAGGCTTGTTACCAATTGACCCTTCACGATCGAGGCTTTTCCGACCGGAAACTCCTGCGCATTAACTTCACGCGCCGCAATCACCGGCGCCGTAAACGCAAGCCGCACATCCGGAACGCCACGGCCATCAAGCTCCACGATCCGCACGATCACTTCATCAGTGTCTTCCGCCTTCTTTAGCGCCAGCACACGCACGCGACTGTTGTTGACCCTCAGAATCGAAAACGTCTTTCCCAGTCTCCCGGGATGCTTCGCACTCTCGAACGCGATCAGCGGTTGATTGAGTCGTTCCGCATGCCAGTCAGTCTGGGCGCGACGATAATCACCGGCATGTGACGCCAAACCGTAAACGATTTCGTGACGTCCCCAATCCTGCGTTGACTGATCCGCGTAACCTGCGCGTGGTCCAATTCCCGGCGTTCGCAACAACGTCAGTCGAAGTGTCTTGTCGTCAGGCTTGTCAGAGCCGTATTTGCAGTCAGTAAGAATCGTCACGCCAAACGTTCCACTGCGATCCGTGAGATCGACCCACTGGTGTGACGGCACTTCAAACTTGCGCTCGTCGTTGTTGCCACGCTCGATCGTGCCAATTCCCTCATTGTAAGTCGCGTTCGCGTTTGCGGCGGTTAACGGAAACGTGGCTTTGAGATTGGCATTACTTGTCTTCCAATCGATCACGTTGCTGAACTCGATGCGATTGCCTGCATCGCCCGCTGATAAGCGAACTATCTGCTTGAACTTCGAACCTTCGGTCTCGCGCACGAGCTCTACCGCCACGCGCACGGGTCCATCTTCAATCACATTCACCTTTGCCGTCCCACCAACATAAGCGCGCGGCGGCTTCTGCTGATCGGTCCAATCCATGTTCCACGCGGGCCATTGAGCCGGCGTGTCGTTTTTGATCGCGAGTCGCAACGGTGCATCGAGCAGCTCGCGGTTGAGCTGCTTGTCGAAAATGCTCGCGACATCTCCGTCAGCATTCAGCGTGATGCGGTAGCGATGATTCTCGAGCGATCTGGGTGTGACTTTCAGCGTCGCACGTATCGTAGAAAAATCCGGCTGAATATCGTAAACCGCATACCCAAGCGGCGGCACCTTCGCTAAAAACACGAGCTTACTGCCGATGACTTGCGATGGAACGGCGCGACCATCCGGACCACTCACACGCGCCGCCGCAACGGCTATCGGCGAATCTGTCTCAACCACGTCTTCGCGCTCGATATTCAGCGGATTGTAGACAACGATCGGCTTCCCAACAGTCTGTGTGTTCAGCGCCGACACGATTCCTTCCGTTGCGCTCGTCAACACACCCGCAAACTGATTCATCGCAATCACGTCGTCATTCCATGAAAACTGAAACGCCTCGGGTGTAGACGTGCCCGGCAGAATGTCGTGAAACTGGCCGCCCATCACGAGCGTCCACGCATTGTTCAGCCGCTCCTGCGGATACACGCGACTGCCCAACCACGCCGCGCCCACTGATGCTTTCTCCGCCGCGTCGGCAAGCAACTCGTTCTTCCGGTTCCAACGCTTTTGATAAGCCTGCGAAGTTATCGAACCAGCGGAATGATCGGTCAACAAAAGATCTCCCTCATAACGTGGCAGACCTTTGATCTGCTCGGGACGAATGTTGAGAAACATCTGCTCCGCATTCGCTGACACGACCTTCAATGGTCCATCGTTTCGCGTGACGATCTCCTGCATCATGCGCACAGAGTCTTCTCGAGGTGCGCCACCCGTGTCGCCGGTTCCGTAATAGTGATAGTCAGTAAAAACACCGCTGACTTTTCCGTTGCGTTCCACGCGGCGCGGCCAGTCGACCGAATTGTTTCCCGCGATCGCCGGGCTCTTGCTGATGTCTTCTCTGATCTGCCCGCCATAGCTGCCGGGATTCAACGCCGCGATGATTCCACGCCCATCCGGTCCAACCCAGTAACCCACATTGAAAGGAATTCCGCGCGGTGTTTCCTGGATCGAACCCGGACCACCAACTCGCGCTGCAGAATTCCACGTGAGCTTCTGCGTCGAGAACCCTTTCAAGCCTGCGTGCGCGAGTATGCTCGGCAGCGACGCGGGAAAACCAAAACAGTCGGGCAACATGTACTCAGCGCTCGTCTTGCCAAACTCGCGCTGAAAAAAGCGATTGCCGTAAAGTATCTGGCGAAAGATCGACTCCGCTGAAGGAACGTTAACGTCGCTCTCTTCCATCGACGAGCCCGCGGGAAACCAGCGACCCGCCGCGACATACTGCTTCACGCGCGCGTAATCCGCCGGCCAGTATTCCTTCATCATGCGATACCGATTGGCGCCGCTGAAGTTGAAGACGTAGCTCGGATACTTCTCGATGAGCGCGAAGTTGTCGTGCATCGTCTTCGGAATGTAGTCGTTGATGACGCGCGGATACTCCCAACGCCATTGCGTGTCGAGATGTGAGTAAGCGACGACGTAGAGTGTCGGCTCTTTGCTTAGATCTGTTTGGGCGGAAACGGCCAAAGAACTTGCGAGTAAAACAGCAAGAAGCTTCGTTAATGCTCGCATGCGGTAGGGCTCCTTTGCTCGACAGAATAACAGAATCGCTCGCTCGCTTCTGTTAGAATGCGCGGCCATGGCCATTTCATTCTCGGATCGCGTGCGAGTGCCCGACGATGTGCTGATCTCAAACCTCCAGGAAGAGTCGGTGATCCTGAACCTCGATAGCGAACGTTACTACGGTCTCGACGACGTGGGCACGCGATTCCTTTCAGTCCTCAACACCGCC
>JAICQI010000704.1 GCA_025937955.1 Pyrinomonadaceae bacterium | reverse complement strand
TTTGTTTGTTGTGTTCTGGCGGGTGTGTACGTTACCGCGGTAGCGTGGGGTTGGTGTGCTTTTTTCCCCCTACGACACCGCTTTAGGTTACTGCCCCGACATCACAAGACAATGAAGTACATTACCGTATTACTCATCATCTTTATTTCCCTCCTGACGGCTTTTGGCCAGGACCAACGGGCACAGCTCGACTCGCTGCGCGCCGAAGGTTACGAAGCGCTCTACAACCTCGACTACGAAGGCGCGCGCAGCCGCTTTCAGAAAATGCTCGAGCTGGCGCCGGATCATCCGGCCGGCGCGCAGTGTTTTGCCTCGAGTATTTGGGTGCAGCAGTTGAACGAAGCGTGGGAGCTCAAAGCCACGCTCTACAGCACCAGCGCATACACCGACGCCAAACCAAAAGTAAATCGTAAGCAGGCGGATGAATTTCGCAAATGGACGCGCCAGGCAAAACAGCTTTCGGAAGCGCGGCTGCGTAAAGATCCTAAGGACGTAGAAGCGCTTTACTTTCTCGGCGCGGCTCAAGGACTCGAAGCTGCTTTTGCGGGCGGTGTGGAACGGAAGTTCATGGCCGCCTTTCGCGCGGGGAAAGACTCAGTGGAACACCATCGCGACGTCCTCAAGCTGGCGCCTGATTTTCACGACGCGGAACTGACCATCGGGTTGATGAACTACGTTATCGGTTCGCTGCCGTTGCCTACGAAGATGCTCGTGGCGACGATGGGAGTGCGCGGCTCGAAGAAACGCGGGCTGCAAGAGCTCGAACGTGTCGCAGTCGAGGGAAAGTGGGCGCGTGACGTCGCGCACGTGCTGCTGGTCGATCTCTACAAACGCGAGAAGCGCTGGAAAGATGCAATCAAGACTGCCCGGCTGCTGTCGGAAAAGTATCCGCGCAATTATCTATTCAAGCTCCAAATAGCTGACGCCCTCACGTCGCAGATCGTCGCGCTGAAGCAAGCGAAGACGCCTGTCGCCGCGGAAGAGAAGGAGTTGCAAGACCTCTTCGCTTCGCTCACGCGCGACAAAACGCTCGACTCCGCCACGCGAGACCTCGTCCAGCACCGTTGGACCATCGCCCGTCAACAACTCGAATCGCGTTGACAATATAGGTCCTATAGGTCATATAGGACCTATGACCGATCACCACAGTGAAGAACTGCTCGACCGGATCAAAGAATTCGTGCACACACACGTCTACCCGCTCGAGCCCGACTTCCTTCATCGCCCGTTTCGAGAGCTCATCCCTGCGCTGAACGCGAAGCGCGACGAAGTCAAACGCATGGGTCTCTGGGCGCCACACCTACCGAAAGAACACGGCGGCCTGGGCCTTGCGCTGTCGGAGTTTGCGCTTGTCAGCGAAGAGCTGGGCCGCACGCCGATCGGTCACTACCTGTTCAACTGCCAGGCGCCTGACATCGGGAACATGGAAATCCTGTTGACGCACGGCACACCGGAACAGAAGCAAACGTATTTCGAGCCGCTCGCGCGTGGCGACGTGCGTAGTTGTTTTTCGATGACTGAGCCCGAGCATCCCGGCTCAAACCCAACCTGGATGAGCACGACCGCAGTGAAAGACGGCGACGATTACGTCATCAACGGTCACAAGTGGTTTACGTCGTCAGCGGAAGGAGCGAGCTTCGCGATCGTGATGGCCATCACCAATCCCGAAGCGTCCAACCGCTACAAGCGTGCGAGCCAGATCATCGTGCCGATACCAACGCCGGGCTTTCAGTTGATACGCAACATCAGCGTCATGGGCGACGAGGGAAGCGACTACGCCAGTCACGCTGAAGTCCGTTATGAAAACTGTCGCGTGCCGCAAAGCAACCTGCTCGGCCAGGAAGGCGAGGGTTTCACGATCGCGCAGGAGCGGCTTGGACCAGGACGCATTCATCACTGCATGCGTTGGATCGGGATTTGCGAGCGTGCGTTTGATTTGATGTGCAGCTACGCCTCGCGCCGAGAGCTGTCGCCGGGCGTGTTGCTGGGCAGCAGGCAGAACGTGCAGGAGTGGATCGCGGAGAGTCGCGCCGAAATCAACGCGGCGCGCCTGCTCGTTTTGCAGACAGCGCGCGCGATTGATCGACAAGGCGCGCCGGCAGTGAGAAAAGATATCTCGCTGATCAAGTTTTTCGTTGCCGGTATTTTGCAGAAGGTGCTCGATCGCGCGATCCAGGTGCATGGTGCGTTGGGGCTGACTGACGCCACGCTCTTGTCGTATTGGTACCGGCACGAGCGCGCCGCGCGCATCTACGATGGACCGGACGAGGTCCACAAAACTGTTGTCGCGCGTAGTGAGTTAAAGAAATATGAGCAGCACGATTGATCGCAGCGCCCCGGTGCGCGCGGGTGAAGAGCTACCTCACAATCTCTTGCGCGACTATCTCGCCGCACATCTCCCGGAACTCGACGGCCCACTCACGGTCGAACAGTTTCCAGCCGGCTTTTCCAATCTCACGTACCTGCTGCGCATCGGCGATCACGAGCTCGTGCTGCGCCGGCCGCCCATTGGCGCGAAGATCAAAACCGCGCACGACATGAGTCGTGAGTATCGCATCCTTTCGCATCTCTACCCGGTCTACAACAAAGTTCCGCGCCCGCTCTTGTTCTGTGATGATGAGGCAATACTTGGTGCGCCGTTCTACGTGATGGAGCGCGTACAGGGAGTTATCCTGCGGGCGCAGCCGCCACGCGGAATCGATCTCACACCAGCGCTCATGCGCAGTCTCTCGGAAACGTTTATCGAAAACCTGGCGTCGATACACGAGATCGATTACGAAGCCGCGGGACTCGGCGACCTCGGCTCACCGCAGGGGTATGTGAAGCGGCAGGTGGAGGGTTGGACCAAGCGCTATTTCAATGCGCGCACCGATGATGTTCCTGCGATTGAGCGGTTGGCAGAGTGGCTGCAACAGAACCTGCCGGCCGATTCCGCGAAGGCAGCGCTGATTCATAACGATTATAAGTACGACAACCTCGTGCTCGCGCCTGAGAATCTGGGGCGTGTCGTCGCCGTGCTTGATTGGGAGATGGCGACGATCGGCGATCCGCTGATGGACTTTGGGACGAGTCTTGGGTACTGGGTTGAAGCGACCGATCCGGAGGAGTGGCAGCGATATGGGTTTGGGTTAACGTCGTTGCCGGGCAGTTTGACGCGTAGCGAATTGTTGGAACACTACGAGAGGCGGACTGGTCGTCGCGTTGATGAGCCGGTGTTCTATTTCGCGTACGGCCTACTGAAGATCGCTGTGATCGTCCAACAGATTTATTTTCGTTATCAGAAGGGTTTGACGCGCGATCCGCGCTTTGCGCAACTTGGAGCGTTGGTTAAAGCGTGCGGTGACCTTGCGCAGCGCGCAATCGAGCGAAACCGGATCGATTCACTTGGATAATTAGACAGGATTAGATAGAACAAGTCAGGAAGAGTGGCTTGCCCCCGCTGGTGCAATTCTTCTATAAGCGGGGGCCAAGCCCCACTTCCTGACTTGTTCTTTTTTACTTCATTAATTACTGTGTGCCGAGTTTGAATCTGAACAGTGCGAC
>JAICQI010000740.1 GCA_025937955.1 Pyrinomonadaceae bacterium | reverse complement strand
CTGGGCCACTTCGCGCTCGCCCTGGAGCACATGAATCTCCACCGACGACTGGTTATCGACAACCGTGGTGAACGTCAGGCTGTTGCGCAGCGGGATAGTCGAATTGCGCTCGATGATCTTGGTAAACAACCCGCCACGCGTCTCCAGCCCCAGACTCAAAGGCAGGACATCCAGCAGCACGATGTCTTTAACTTCACCATTTAACACACCGCCCTGGATCGCGGCGCCCATTGCGACAACTTCATCCGGGTTGATCTCAGACGAAGGCTTGCGGCCGAAGATCTTCTCAACCGTGCGTTCGACAATCGGCGATCTGGTCTGGCCGCCGACGAGGATCACTTTGTGAATGTCTGACGCTTGCAGTTTCGCGTCTTTCAACGCATTCAAACACGGCTCGGTTGTTTGATCGACAAGATCGCTCACCAACTCTTCGAACTGCGCCCGCGTCAGCGATTTGTTCAAGTGCTTTGGTCCGGTCGCGTCGGCGGCGATGAACGGCAGGTTGATCGTGGTTTCGGTGGCCGTGGAAAGATCGCACTTGGCGCGTTCGGCAACTTCCTTCAGTCGCTGCAAGGCCAGGCGGTCCTGTCTCAAATCGATTCCGTTCTCTTCCAGAAACTGGCTCGCCATCCAGCTCATGATGCGCTCGTCGAAGTCTTCGCCACCGAGGAACGTGTTGCCGGAAGTCGAAAGCACTTCGAAGACGCCGTCGTTCATCTCGAGAATCGAGATGTCGAACGTGCCGCCGCCGAGATCGTAAACAGCGATCCGCTCGACCGTCGTCTTACCCTGCCCATACGCGAGCGCCGCCGCTGTGGGCTCGTTGATGATGCGCTCGACTTTCATACCGGCAATCTTGCCGGCGTCTTTCGTCGCCTGTCGCTGGGTGTCGTCGAAGTAAGCGGGGACTGTGATGATTGCTTCAGTGACGGCTTCGCCGAGAAACTCTTCAGCCGCGGCTTTCAGGCGTTGCAGAACAATGCCTGACAGCTCGGGCGGGCTGTAATTCCGTCCCTGCACGCGGACGCGCGCATCGCCGTTTGGAGAATCGACGATCTCGAACGACGAAGTCTCGCGCATCCTGGTAACTTCCGGCGAGTTGAACTTCCTGCCGATCAGTCGCTTGACGGCAAACACCGTATTGGCGGCATTCGTGACCGCCTGACGTTTGGCGATCTGGCCCACTAGTCGTTCGCCTTTTTCGGTGAAACCAACGACCGTCGGCGTCGTGCGGCCGCCTTCCTTATTCGGAATAATCTGCACCGCGCCGCCCTCGAGAACCGAGACGCAGCAATTCGTAGTGCCCAAATCTATTCCAATCGTCTTGCCCATCGGATCTAATTAGCCACAAAAAGGCACAAAAGTCACAAAATGAATTCTGATTGGGAGGCGCTCAATAAACCCTTTTTGATGTGAGTTGCGCAATATATCTTCGCTTTTCCTTCTTTATATGCCTTTTGTGCCTTTTTGTGGCTACTCTCTTTTGGCGACTTTCACCAGCGCGGGGCGAATAAGTTTATCGCCGAGACGGTAGCCGGCGACAATCTCCTGCATCACCGTGTCAGGCTCGTACTCGTCGGTGGCTTCAGTTGTCACAGCCTCGTGAACGTGTGGATCAAACTGTTCGCCAACCGCGGCAATCGGCTTCACGCCCAACGCATCGAGTACGCCATAGAGCTGTTTATAGATAAGATCCACGCCACTGAGAAAATGGCGAAACTCGTCTGACTCTGACGCTTCGACCGAGGCCTCAGAATCCAAAGCCCGTTTCAGGTTGTCCAACACCGGCAACAGCTTGGCTGCGACGTCGGCCACGACGCGATTGTACGTCTCGCTTCGTTCGCGTTCGACGCGCTTGCGGTAGTTCTCAAAATCTGCCTGGCGACGCGCGAGCCGATCTTTGAGCTCAGAGTTTTCAGCTTCAACTCGCTTCAGCTCAGCGCGGGTCGCGATCAGTTCCGCCGTATCCGGTCCACCGGCAGTTTCGTCCGTCTCCACTCCACCACTACCGAAAAGATCTTCGGTTGTGAAGTCGTAATCAGCGTCAGATAAAACGTCTTCGCCCTGATTGTCGGGATCTTGCCTATCCATTTCGTCCGCAGATCTTGTTTCTTCGTCAGCGTCAGTAAATTTGATTGGGATGCGGTGCGAACCCTTGTCGCGTCTGTCTGATGTCATTAGGAAGGATCTGATCTCTATTTACTGACTCAACGTGCAGCCTGTTCGCCCAAACGATGCTCAATCAATCGCGCCATGTAGTTTACCATAGCCATTATTCGTGCATATTCTATTCTCATCGGACCAACCACGCTGAGAGTGCCGATGTTATCGTTAGATCCGACGCGATAAGGCGCGGTGATCAGCGCGCAGTTTTGCATCGAACTCGCCGGATGCTCCCGGCCAATTACCACGTGCACATCGCCGGGGTAAGCTGCGGCATCGTGAACGCATTCGTTGAGAATCTTGATGAGCCGCGACTTCTCTTCGAACGTCCGGAACAGCTCGCGCATGCGCTCGATATCGACAAAGTCGGGCTTCGTCAGGATGTTTGAGGTGCCGTCTACGTAAACGTCACCCGTCGTTTCCTCGCCTTCAAGGCTCCGCTCACACAGCAGGATCGCATTCTGAAGCAACTTGTCGTATAGGGCCTTCTCTTCTTTCATTAGCTCGACGATCTCAGCGCGAATGGCGAGCAGGCTCTTGCCGCTGAATTCAGTGTTTAGATAGCGCGCCGTGCGGTCGAGGTCGTCCTGAGTCAGATCGTCTGCGAGCCGGATCACTTTGTTATGGATGATGTTTGCGGTCGATACCAGCACCACCAGGATCCGCCTGTCCGGCAGCAGCATGAACTCGATGTGATTAAGCCTGTTGTCGGCGAGCGACGGCGAAATAACGATGCCGACGTTCTGCGAGAGCGCCGAAAGCACATGCGACGCTGTTTCCATCAATCGATCGGGAGACGAGCCCGCGTCGAAGTCGCTCGCGGAGAAGAGGTGGTCGATCGCTTTGAGATCGGTGCGCGATAGTCGCGCTTCGCCGAGCATGTTGTCGACGTAGTAGCGGTAACCCTTATCAGTCGGCACGCGACCGGCGGAGGTATGTGGCTGTTCGACCAGTCCAGCATCCTCGAGCTCGGCCATTACGTTGCGAATCGTCGCCGGACTCCAGCCGTAACCGTGTGAAAAACGGTCAGAGAGCACACGAGAGCCAACTGCCTCGCCGGTGACGAGGTGTTCCTTGATCAGGGCTGCGAGCAAGACCTCCGCGCGGGAATCTAAAGCGCCCTTCTCAGTCGATTGCAGATT